>JANNFJ010001241.1:0-3711 GCA_031379725.1 Calothrix sp. OTE_75_metabat_31 | reverse complement strand
CAGTTTTGGCACATTTATAATTTTGTAGTGCGGGCATATTTGTCGGTGTATATGTTTAGGGAGCAAGATGGGGGCTCTACACGCAGAAATAGGATGCTCCCCAGGCATGTTCATGGGGATATTCACCCAGCCCTTTCAACGCGAACTAATGTACTAAATTTTTGACCCAAAATATATGTTCAATTAACTGTGTAACAACAAGGCTTACGGGATATCCTTCAAAAAAATGAACAATTTCTTTGGCGACATATTGACAGTTTTTGATCTGCGTTAACGTCAAATTGTATGCATAACTTAAAAACTTAATTTTACGGTAACGCAAGAAAGCGGGTTTCAGCCTCAAAAATTGTAGTACGCATGAACGCATTGAAAGGGCTGGGATATTCACCCCAAAGTAATATATTATATTTTTTGACCAACAAAAATTTACACTTGTTGAATGACAAAAACTCCAATTTCCTTGTATCGTCAGGGTAATGCTACGTCACCTAGAATGGATAATGTTAGATTAGATAAAGATATTGCGACGTTTGAAGAAAAAGGTATCATTTGGGTAATGACAACTTTAGCTGACGGCATGTTGCCAGGAGGCATTTCGACGTTTGCAAGTTTTGGACGAGGTAAAAACTGGTGGAAATTAAACTTTGGTATTGACATTCCACCGGAACTAGAACTAGTTAATGACCGCGAGAATCATTGGTTGTGGCAGCCTAGCAAGACAATGCCTATAGATGAATATAAAGTTGCACTCAAGCAGGTAGGAGAGTTATTCTATAAAATTAATTAAGAGCAAAATAATTCTATATATTTTGGATAATTAGCAATGAAACTATCATTCAAAGACATTAAATTTATTATTCAAGCAATTGATAATTTGATTGAGATATATGAAGAACGCCTTGATGGTGACATAGACGAAGATGATATTTCTGATACAGGTAATGATTGTATGTTTTTAGAAGCACTTCGTACAGATTTAGCGAAAAGTTTAGAACAGAATTTTTTACACATTCATGATAGTGCGTCTCCAAACCTACAAATATCTGTACAAGAATTAATCCAACCGGTTTCGCAACTACCAATTAATCAACGTTTGTTTTTGGTGGATATGATTACAGAGTCTATCAGGCAGGAATTATCTTTGAGCAAATCGTGAAATGTAGGCTATACGGAAAGCGTTATGTAACAAAAACTTAATAGCCCCTTTCACAGTTGAGGGGGCATGTAATCGAACAGTATTTGAGACCTGGCTGGAAACTTGTTTGCTTCCTGTACTCGAAGTAGGACAAGTTGTAGTAATGGATAATGCAACCTTCCATAAAGGCGGACGGATTGAACAACTGATTGAGGATGCGGGCTGTAAATTGTTATATTTGCCCCCCCTATTCACCAGACTTACAGCCATTTCCAGGTAAATGAACCACATTTTTCATATATCGCGCAGAGGCGCAAAGAGGTATTTGATGTATTTTTGTGTGGTCTAATTAGATGAAAACTGCTGTAAACAAAATTGAGCAATGCTGGTCTTGCTTAAAAAGTCGAATCCGTAAAAAACGCTCCTCAGTTCGATTGTTTACGAGATGCCATTGAGGATACCTTACGTTTAGCGTCTTAACCGCCTTGGCGGTTGCTATAACTATAGATTCGGCTAGCGTTAACTTTTCTCCTGGTTTGAGTTCAATCTCGTAAGTTAGGTTAATGAGTTGATGTTACATAACTATTTTAGTATCCTTACTATAAACAAAATTATAGATAATAAATTATGAAAGAAATAACACGTCGTGAATTTATCGCAACTGCTACCCTGGCAACGGGTTTTGCCCTAGCAGTACAACCTGTATGGGGCAAAGTCATCACCACCAATACTAAGGGATTGGTTGCGGGCGCTGTGAAAATTCCCGTCACCGATGGGGAAATCCCCGCTTACAGGGCAGCACCCCTCAAAGGTCAAAATTTCCCAGTTATCCTGGTAATTCAAGAAATATTTGGGGTACACGAGCATATTCAAGATGTTTGCCGTCGGTTTGCGAAATTAGGGTATCTAGCGATCGCACCCGAATTATTCGTGCGGCAGGGGGATGTCTTAAAGCTAACTAGTATCGACGAAATTCGCCCCATTGTTGCCAAAGTACCTGATGCTCAGGTACTATCGGACCTCGATTCTACAGTTAATTGGGCAGTAAAATCAGCTAAAGGTAACGCCCAGAGACTAGGAATTACAGGTTTTTGCTGGGGTGGCCGCATTACTTGGCTGTACGCTGCACATAATCCCAAGGTGAAAGCGGGTGTGGCGTGGTACGGTCGCTTAGTGGGTGATGTTAGCGAAATTACACCTAAACATCCTGTCGATATTGCATCAGCCCTAACAGTACCAGTTCTCGGACTTTATGGGGGTAAGGATACAGGTATTCCTTTAGATACAGTCGAGCAAATGCGAACCCGTCTCAAGTCAAGCAGCAGCAAATCCGAAATTATAGTTTACCCCAATGCGCCCCACGCCTTTTTTGCCGATTATCGTCCATCGTACCGTGAGAAAGAAGCCACTGATGGATGGCGAAGGCTGAGAAAATGGTTTAAGCAGAACGGTTTGTAAGCCTGTAATTCAATTCTGCCACGCTATCATAAACGTGAACCCAACACAGCCAAAAAGCTAGACCCGCTTCATGAAAGTCGCAGTATTCAGTACTAAAGCCTACGACCGCAGATTTATCGAAGCTGCAAACACAAAGGGTCAACACGAATTTGTATTCTTTGACCCTCATCTTAACCAACATACAGCCCTTCTCGCCGCTGGATTTCCCGGTGTTTGTGCTTTTGTAAACGATATAGCCGATGCCACCACCCTAGAAATTCTCGCTTCAGGTGGCACTGGCTTACTTGCACTTAGATGTGCCGGATTTAACAATGTTGATTTAAATGCCGCAGTAAAGCACGGTATCACAGTTGTTCGCGTCCCTGCATACTCACCATACGCAGTCGCAGAACATACTGTAGCCATGATTCTTTGTCTCAACCGGAAGATTCATCGTGCATACAATCGGGTTCGAGAAGGTAATTTTTCCCTTGATGGACTCCTGGGATTTGACCTGCGCGATCGCACTGTCGGTATCATCGGTACAGGAAAAATCGGGGTTATCGTCACCCAAATACTCCAAGGATTCGGGTGTCACCTCATTGCTTACGACGTATACCGCAACCCCGAAGTCGAAGCATTAGGAGCAAAATACGTCGAACTGCCCGAACTTTTCAAAAGCTGCGATATCATTTCTCTACATTGTCCCCTCACACCCGAAACCAAACACATCATCAACACCGAAGCGATCGAACAGATGAAACCGGGTGTTATGTTAATTAATACTAGTCGAGGTGCATTAATTAACGCCAAATCTGTCACTAGAGGCTTAAAATCGGGTTTAATTGGTTCGCTGGGTCTAGATGTATACGAAAAAGAATCCGACCTCTTTTTTGAGGATTTATCAGGAACCATTATCCAGGACGATATATTCTTGCGGTTGACAAGTTTTCCCAATGTGTTGATTACGGGACACCAAGCATTCTTTACTGAAGATGCTTTACACAATATTGCCGAGACAACCATCGAAAGTATTAGTAAGTATGAACAGGGATTCCCTTGCCCAAATGAAGTTAGAGTAATCCAAGAAATAAATGATCCTGTAAGATAGGCGTCCCGCCTGTCTTGATATGTTTCGG
>JANNFJ010001224.1:0-3562 GCA_031379725.1 Calothrix sp. OTE_75_metabat_31 | reverse complement strand
TAACTGGTTCCCACAGCGTGGCCTGGGAATCCATAACTGGAGGCTCTGCCTCCAGTCATGAAAGAACACAAAAACTGCATGAACTTTTAGCCCCAAAAAACCGCAAAGTCAACAGCCTAGCTTGAAGCCTGGGGCTAATATGAAACAAAGCCTGCTGGAAGCAGGCTGTTTTTTAGCTCATGCAGCACTTAAAATCTACCCTGCTATATAAATCTGTTTCCGACAAAGTAGAGGGCTACTTCAAAAAACTAGAGTAAATTTTTTAAATCTTTACAAGAATACATCCTATTCAATAACTTAACGGAGTGCAAATTGCATTCCGTTTTTACGTAATATCACTGTAGATGTTGTTCTTTTTTATAGCTAAATTAGTATATAGCCACTGACCAAAGGCAGGCAAATTAATCGGTAACATCAATATTGTTGATGCAATGTCGATATATTTTTAAGCCACTTGCTCTGCGGTTCAATATGCATATGCAATTTGACTTTGTTATTGCCTTTACTGTTTCCTGATTTAGCGTTAATTTTACAAACTTTGTTGAGAAGAGAAGGATTTATGATGTTACGTCGTACTTTGTTGGTTTCTGGTTTGATTTTGGCTAGCACCCTCGGTTTTGCGAATAGTGCTAAGGCTGCTGATGCTACTGTTGAATTTACGAAAACTGTTGCTGGTAACTGTGCATTTGGTCCCGCTCCAACAGCAGGAACTCTAGATTTTAATACTGCGAATAACGAGTTAGGTAGTGAATTCACTACAGGTACAAGTGGTTCAGTGACATTGAAGTGTACTGGAGCTGCTAATGTTAGTGTTGCCGTACCTGTTGCTGACGCTGCAAACCCTACTGCTCCCACTGGTTTATCTGAATCAAAAGCAACTATCGGTACTAAAGAAACTACCTCTGGTGGTACTCCTATTGATTTAACTATAGCAGAAGCTGCTGATGCGACTGTTGATGTAGACATGAAAGTCGGAACTGGTTCTTTTCCAACAGGAACATACAAATATAATGTAGTGGTTACTGCCACTCCTAAATAGATTAGGAATTAAGAAGTTTTGGGATAATTTGTGAAAGGAATTCCAGAATGTGCAAATTACAAGCTTTAGCTAAAAACTCAATTTCAAAATAGGTCTAAACCTCTTGCCACTGTAAAAAAACTATCAGTGGCAAGAAATTTTTACTTTTTGCACTGAATTAAGCAGTATTCGTTTATGATTTTTAAATTTATTTTAACAGCAAGTTTTTTGCTGTTTAGTATTAGTCTTACACTTTCCAAAGCTTTGGCAAACGAACCAATATGTAGCTTTACTCCTTCCTCTGCAACTGGACAGTTAGCAGAAGAAGGAGAGAATCCACCAACTCGACTGGTTAGTTCTGGAAGCGGTTTTGCGGGAGAAATATCGGCTGACTGCCAAAGTGCAGCTAAATTAGTTATATCAAAACCTATACTGACTAAAGTTCCAGTCCCATTTACTCCTATCAACTCTGTTGCTACAGTTAATAACCAAGCTAACAATGAAATTATTAATTCAGATAGTAGTGGCGCTTATATAAATTTAAAAGCAGGCATAAACCAACTAAAAATAAATATCTCTGTGAATAAGGGTTCTCCTTTGATGGCAGGTACTTATACATTTCGTGTTGAATTAAATCTGATTCCATAGTAAAAAATATGCTGAGTAATATATCGAGTATTAATAGGTTCAAAAAAATAGCTTTTAGTTTGACTTTATCCACACTTGTTTTATTTCCTGCTACAGCAACAGCACAAGTGAGAGTTTCACCATTAGTAATTGAAACTGAAGCTAAACGCGGACAAGCTGATACAATGATTTCGATTACTAACACAACTGAGAAAGTTTCTCGCATTCGTATTTATGCTGAACCTTTTACCTATGGTCGTGATACTGGTTTAAAAAGTTTACCTGCTAATAGTCCTAACAGTTTAGCTCCATATTTACAATTCTCGCCGCGTGAGTTAACTATTCAGCCAGGAAAAACTCGCCGTGTACGCGCAATTAGTCGGTTAGCGCCAAATTTACCAGATGGCGAATATCGGGCAGTCATTTATAACGAGTCTTTGAGTGAATCAAATGATATTAGAAACAGAAATGTCAATATTATTACTAGAATTGGTGTAACATTTTTTGTTACCAAAGGTAATGTTTTTCCGCAGTTGGCTATTGAGAAGGCAAGTTTTATCGAAAAACATAGTAAGATGCAAATACTTATTCGTAATACTGGCAAAGCATCGGCGCGTCCGAAAGTAAATTGGACTTTACGTCGTCAGAGTAATGTTATTAAATCTGGATCGCAAGACGAAACCACAGTCATAGCCCAAGGCGATCGCAATATTGTATTGCACACTTTTGCAAAAAATGAGCCAAGCTTGACTCCTGGAGTTTATCAACTCAGTGGTGAATTACTCTGGGGTGAAAACGGTAGGAACAAGCAATCATTTAATGTAAATCTGACGGTTCCGACTGAAGCTGCAAGAAAAAAATAGAATTAAAGACTTCCAGTTAAAAAAATACCCAATCTGTAGGGTGCGTTGGGCTTCCATAACGCGCCAAAAATATAGAAGCGGTGCGTTACGCTATCGCTAACACACCCTACAAATATAGACGGGATAATTTATATTGTAGAATACTCTTAATCTATTTCACGATTTAGTCAAGAGATACTAATAGTAGGGACACAATATTATTGTGTCCTAATTTTGATGATATTCTGCCCTTACTTGGATAATTTAATATTCCATCAAAATCAACACAGTATTGTTTAGATTTGAATAAATTTTGGGAACCCTATTCTATAGAAGCATAAATAAATAGCTTCTTGAAAATATCCCCAAATATACTTAAATAAACTACTGTGAAACCAAAATTATATCTAAGAAATACTTATTTCATAGCTGGCATTGCATTTATTTCCCAGTTTTTACCTAACTCTACCAAGGCAGAAGTTACTGCATTAGATGAATCGACAATTGAGGGAACTGAAGAATTAACGCTTCCTTCACGAATGAATACAGCAATTGCTCCTCAAGCAATTGATTGGAGGGCAAGATTGCGAAAAAAAAGCTTGTTAACTCTCAGGGAACGATTGCGTCAAACTAAAGCTAGCAATCAACAAGAGTTATCAAGTATTTCCACAAATAACTCTGGTTTAAGTTTGCAACCAGTCAATTTTTCACAGCTAAAGTCACCAGAGAAGGAAGCGATAAGTACAGATTTGCCAAAAGAAGATGCAAATACTTCTTCGCAGCTAATTCCAGTCTTGAGAAAATATTCGCTCAATACTCAATTAGATACAACTTCCCCGATATCCAATCAGCCAGCTTTAACAAATTCCAATAATCTGATAGAAAAGCTCAAAAGCAGTAATTCTACTATTGCATCCTCTCCAACTCCGAGTGACTTCAGTGTTTTCCCGGTTGGTGTAAGCGTGGGTAAGCGAAATGTACTTCGCAGCGTCTTAATACGCGGTAAAGAAAATGGTTCGGATGCTGTAAACTTTCAAAATTGGCTGATTCCCTTTGACTCGGTGATTGAAGCGTT
>JANNFJ010001154.1:0-4269 GCA_031379725.1 Calothrix sp. OTE_75_metabat_31 | reverse complement strand
GGCTAAAGATTTTAATAAAAGCATATCTATTTTATTAAAATCTTTACTCATGGGCACCTCAATACTTATCACTCAATAATATATATTACCAAGCGCCTGTCATAAATATCTAGATGTTTAAGTATCTGGGTATTTATGAATGTTGGTACCTGTTAACTACGCTCGTTAAATCCATGACTGTTGTCCATTTTTGTAACAACTTATGGCGATGCCCGTATGTCTACCCCTTTGGGGTATCGCTTGGAATCTACATATACAAGTTTACTTTTTAGATAGATAATGTCTGTTTTATGACTGCGACTAATTTTCGGGCGAAGCGAGCAATATTAAAATAGTATAGATAGTTATAGAAGGATAAAGTCCGAAAAACTGGATACAGGTAAGCTTTCATCAGGGTAGTGAGTATGTATGGCTAAAGCTAAGAAATCAGAAAACGTTCCCAGTTCAATGCAAGAAAAGTTTGATGATATTGTGGCGATAACGAATGATTTTGCCAAACAACATTTGGACTTGGAATATGCCCAGTTGATTCGCTTTGCGATAGCAGCTTTGTGTCGGAAGAGACCATCTCCCTTGGCAAGCGGTAAGGAGAAAACTTGGGCTTGTGGCATTACCCATGCGATTGGTATGGTCAATTTTCTTTTTGACTCTTCACAAAAACCCCATGTTAGTGCTAAGGAAATCTACGATTGGTTTGGTGTCAGTCCCAGCACCGGACAATCAAAATCAAAACAGGTAAGTAGGTGGGCAGGAAAATTTATAACTATGTAACGAAAAGTTAACCAGAGCGATTAGAGTCAAATTTAATACGTTTTGTACTGTGGTTGCCTTTTCTCCCCTAGCTTTAACGCCATCAATCACAGCGTAAGCGAGGTCTAACTCATCATCAAATATTTGCCCACATAGTTCGTCTTTTTTAAGGTGCTGCCACTCTAATTCAATTGGGTTCATCTCGGAGCAGTATGGGGGCAAAAAAAAGATACACAAGCCCATTTGTTCCCACTTTGACCATAGCTTTTGCACTGCTTTACATCGGTGTATCGGTCCGTTGTCCTGTACTATTACTCTGATACGCCCAGTTTGTTGAGCTTCGGTTGCTTCAATTTCCATCATTTGGATGTAAGATTTACAACAAATACCACCAATTACCAGACCGTAAACAAAGCTAATTAAAGGTTGAAGAAACCCGATAATACTTAATCTTCGACCACGACGCTTAGTTTGCTCTAAGCGTTTTTGCTCACCTTTGAAGTAATAAGTGTAACCTGGCTCACTCCAAACACAAAACCCTGATTCATCTAGATACTTTAGGTCTATTTCTCCCGTAGCAGCAGATAATTCCAACATGTCTAAGTCGGCTTGTTTATTCGCTCGTGCTACAGGGTCTTGTTTTCCTTTGTGACTTTTCCTTGCTCGCTTCCAATTGATCCCCTTTTTTTGAGTACCCGTCTTAATCTGTCGGGACTCAATTTAATTTGGCGATCGCCTTCTAATTTCTGTGCTAGTTGAAAACTGTTGTATGTGCGTGGTTCTTTTTTAAGGCATTCTTCCAAAAATACTATGTCCGGTTCCTTCCACTTCGGTTTTCCTCCTCGACCTGGTAATTCCCAAAGGCTTTCTATACCAAGTTTTTGCCATTTATGTAACACTTCTCTGACTGTTTGTGCAGTCCAGTTAAAATGAGCAGCTATTTTCTCCACATACCAGCCATGTGCGTTTAATCTAATTAGCTCTGCTCGGTCTTTTACTTTCTGCGGTACATCCACAGTTCTCAGGTTTAAAAGGGTTTGGTCTTGCTCAGGTGTGAGGAATACCCTTAAACGAGCGCCCATATTATTTATCACCTCGGTAGGTACATTTTACGTATTTACTTATTTTAACATAGTTGGGTTTTTTCCCGCCCACCTACTTACGAGATATCCTAAATATGCACCAGATGGACCCTGATTGGTGTCTCCCAAGCAAGTTGGACAACAACCCGATGGCTTGGATGATTTCCGTGGATGGATTTATCCTAGATGCCAGAACTGTCCGCCCAGAAATACAGGAAGAAGCATACGCACGAGGTTTTATTCCTTATATTCCGGCATTGGGTAAACCGTCCGATATTGATGGGGAACAAACATCATCCCATCAAAGTAAACCAGTTAACTCTACGGACGATGCCCTGTATGTACTAGATGTGTTTTTAATTGACGGACCGATAGCGGAAAAATTTATCGCTAAAAATCCAGTGATATCCCGAACCATTGAGATTAAAGGTAGCAATACCCTAGAAGACCTCCATAAAATTATCTTCCAGGCATTCGATCGCTTTGAAAAGCATATGTACGAATTTCAAGTGGGAGGTCGCGGGCCACAAGACCCCAATGCAAGAAGGTATGGCTTGAAACAAGCATTTTCAAGTTCCGATTTGGCAGAAGTTCCTACGGGGGAGGTGTCTAGTACCTCAATTGCTTCCCTGGGCTTAAAAATTGATGATGCTTTTGGTTATTGGTTCGATTTTGGTGATGATTGGTGGCATCAGATTAATGTAACCAACATCGTAGACAAGACTCAATCAGGCAAATATCCCAAAATCACTGAGCGAGTTGGGGCTAGCCCTCCTCAACATGCAGATTTTGATTGACAATAGCATCAAGTTCCACTCATTGATAAGGAAGCACAAGAATTAAAGCAATCATTGCACCGACACTTAATACCCTTGAATATTATACGGGTGAATGGGTTTTCGCTCCGCCGACATAGCGATCACACGGTTTGTGCAGTCGCGCATATCGCTTTCCACACCCTTGGCACTGTTCAAAAAATCATTTTTTTATTTTCAGCAAGATGCTGCTAACAATCTGATTTTTCTAATTACCTACGATAATTACCACTTTTTATAAGGGAGAAACTTACCCGACATCACAATCTTTACGCGATCACCCTTTGGGTCTTCTTCCTTGCTTACATCTAACGTAAAATCGATAGCACTCATGATTCCATCGCCAAACTTTTCTTGAACTACACTTTTGAGCGGAAGTCCATACACCTGCATAATTTCATAGAACCGATAAATAAAAGGGTCAGTTGGAACTATGGAATCGCTACCTTTCATCGGATACTTAGTCAAGTATGACGCATATTCCGCATCAAGTCCTAATGCCTCAACCAATACAACTGCTTCTTCAGGTGAAGCACTTGCTTGAAGGTAAATTACAGAAGCAATCCATACTTCGTTGCGTTGCATTTTGTCAGCTAAATCAGCGAAAGTTAGCCCTTTTGCTTCTTTGGCTGCTAAAAGTTTTTGAGTAATTTCAGAGATAGACATGTTTGTTTCTAATGTAGAATGTAAGGCGCAAGATTATCAAACATACACGAATATCGCACCTCATGATAAAACACTACCAGTGTATCGCTTTTATTCTATCTCGCACATTACAGTTTTTATACGCCTCAAAACACTTGTTGTAGGTTTTTTACTTACAAAAAGTATTTATTAGCTGATACCTGTATATCTAAAACCGTTGTGCGGTATCCCTTTCACAGTCATCGCCCCGTGTATCTATCGAACTTCACAAGAAATGCCATCTTTATCCGCATCAAACGAACGTTTTACGTTTTTCGGCGTAAACCCAACGCGAGTTTTTAAATTCTTATAACCAGCTTTATTTGCCGCGCCACAAGTCAAAAACCGAGAAAGGGTTGCTTCGTTCTTAGTAATTTGCGAAGTGGCAGCAAATACTGGAGTTTGAATAGAGGCAACAAATGCTAGAGCCATTGCGAAGCAAGCAGCAGTGCGAAGTTGAGATTGTTGAGGTTTAAGTTGTGGCATGGTAGGTAGCAAGTAACTTGATATAAGTATAAACACTGACTACCGTGCTGACACATCAAATCCGGACAAAAGTTGTAGATTTTTTGAGGAAGTCCTGTTGAGCGTAAGTGCAACCGCCCACACTATTTGGGGAATACTAAGAAAAATACATCTACCCTTGACAAATATATGCATACACCAGATGCGGATATTGTAATTCGTTGGCGACGATTTAATGCTGTTGTTGGAGTTCTTTTTGGCTTATTCCCCGTTGTTCTAGGCACTATACAATTGCGAAACCATACATCCACCAATGCGTTCGGAACGTCGGCTTGTCATTATCCTTGGTACTATTTTTTCGTTAAGTACTTTTAAGTTGGTCATCCAACCTAAACTAATTCTTCGTGCCCTTTTAGCAGATACTTGTGCTTATTGCGAGCATATAAACGTAAACAATATACACCAAAATGATG
>JANNFJ010001142.1:0-2805 GCA_031379725.1 Calothrix sp. OTE_75_metabat_31 | reverse complement strand
TCGCGCGTTCGAATCGCGTTACCCGCTTTTTAGGCAAAAGATTAAGTACTTATGGGTCTACCGACTACGATTGTGACCGCCAGGGATTGTAAATCCCTGGCTAATAGCTAAATTCCTCTAAAAGAGGACTGTTGGATTATCATGTGTTTACGTCACATTGGTGACTGCGAAACCTGGGACGAAATATTTATACCTACAGTTTTTAATACAAAATGCTACTTGTAGCTCATCTTTGCCATCACTTTATTCACGCAATCCCTAAGAGTTTCGCAATCTGTTTTACATTCGATATCCGGGTTAACTGGTGGTTCGTAGGGGTCATCAATACCTGTAAAATTAGTAATTTCGCCACAACGGGCTTTTTTATATAAACCTTTAACATCTCGCTGTTCGCATATTTCTATGGGAGTATTAACATATACTTCAATGAAATTGGTAATTTGCTGTTTCAGAGCTTCCCTTTGATTTCGGTAAGGTGCGATCGCGCAAACTAAAACAATTTCCCCTTGCAGTGTTAAGCTTTGAGCTAGGGAACCGATACGACGAATATTTTCTTCCCTATCAGCTTTACTAAAACCCAAATCCTGACACAGAGTTTGACGTAATACATCACCATCCAGCAAAGTCACGCTGTAACCGAGATGGAGTAATTCCTGTTCGACAGCTTTACCAATAGTAGTTTTACCAGCACCACTCAACCCCGTCAACCAAATAGTCATACCCTGTTGTTGCATAAAAATATAGAAGTAGCGTAGGGTGCGTTAGCGATCGCGTAACGCACCATTCTTATAATTTATAATTTCCCCAATTATCGGGAATCCTTTCTAAAATGCCCAAACCAAACACTTTATCTAATTCTAAATAATCGAGATGAACGTAACCAATATGACAATGACAAGTCTGATTGGTACAACCTCTCTCAATCAATGCGCCCTCCCAAGTTAAATCGTAAATATTACCAATCGGTTCCTTAATAAAATGGCAGCGTCGCATCGTCCCATCACCATCAACCGAAAAAGTCGATTTACCAGCACGGCAGGAATAACCAAAGCTGGGATAATGTTTCGTATTTAATTCATATAATGGGTCGATAGATTGGAAAAAGTCCCTATTTTCTGGAGATAAATTTGGTAATTCGGCTTTAACAGCGTTTACCCACAAATAAACATGCTTCGGTAACTCTTCACGTAAAGCTGTAATTTCTGCTTTAAATTGGGGAAACCCGACAACTCCAGCACTAAATTTTACACCTAGTTTATCGAGTTCCAAACATTTATCAACATAGCTTTGACGTAATACCCATTCTGGATGAAATGTTGCCCAAAGTGCAAGTTTGTCTTTGTTGCACTCTTCCACCCAATCTAAATTGCAGGAAAGATTGGTTTGAATTGCGGCTTTTTGAACGTGAGGCATTTGAGTTAAATTTATCAATGCTTGTTGATAGCATTTATGGATTAATGCTTCTCCCCAAGGGGTAAATAATATAGAAAATTCATGTTGGGGGTGTTGGGAAATCCAATTAACAAATCTTTCTAATGCTTGTTTATCGATTGCTAATTCTGCGGCTGTTTGTTGCCGTTTAGCAAAGGGGCAATATTCGCAACCGTAGTTACAGCTGATTAAAGAACCGCGATAGAGGATAGTAAGGTGCATATTATTTTAAAATATTAATAATGATATTTATTTTTATAAATCAAAAATAATGAGATATGGCTTTACTATTCATTTGTCGAATAATACCTAGAGTATGGATATTGACCTTTAGAAATAACTTTAATATCTAATTGATTCATTTTTTTTACCATTTCATCACTTAAACAATTATAAGAAATATCAAGAGCATCTAGTTGCTCAATAGTGGGAGAATTCAATAAAGCTTTCGCTCCTTCATCTGTCATGTTTCCTGCTGAAATATCTAACTCAACTAAATTTTCAATAATAGGAGAATTAGCTATTGCAAAAGCCAATTTATCAGAGTAGTCGCTATGTCTTAATCCTAAATATTTTAGTTTTGGGAATATTTGTGAAAAATTTAGTATCAATTCTTGAGGAGCATATTGAGGATAAAATCTATCTTCTTGAATCCACAATTCAAGATATTCTAATGCAGGTAGTTCTAACTTACAAATTTCATGTACAAAATCATCATGGATATAATCATATTCAATAATCATTGCTTTTAATTTTTCGTGTTTTACAGAACAAAACTCTAATCCAGTTACTAAGTTATAATACCGAACGCAATTACTGCGAACTTGTAGTATTTCTAGTTGTGGATAAGCTAAAAGAATATAGCTGAGATTACAATAAATCAGGGGTAAATTCCCCCATTCGGTTATATTAACATCTCCTAAAAATAAAGCTTTTAGATTAGTAAATGTTCCATGAGCGTTAAGCAATTCATTCATAATAGGTTGAAAAGTATAATCTTTTAAAGATTTTGTATGCCAAGCTCCAAATAATAAAGCTTCTATTTGATTGGCAAACATACTTTCTTGTAATAGTTGTAGCTTTTCAACAGTATTGAAAACTGATTTATTATAATAATATTCTTGCGAAATTCTTAACGAATATGCAATATTAACTGTATCATCAATCCCAATGTCTGGGTCAAATTCAATTATTTTACGATTAGCAAATGTGTTGGCGTAATTGCAAGGTATTTCATAATATTTTTCAAATTTATGCCAAAATATTTGAGCATCATCGAAAAAGAAAAGATACAAAAGCAGTTGTTTATAGTACAGCTCAATTATTTGACTTGTGTTTAAGAGAAGGGATAAAATCGGAGAATTTGGACAGTTG
>JANNFJ010001097.1:0-8209 GCA_031379725.1 Calothrix sp. OTE_75_metabat_31 | reverse complement strand
CACAGCAAAATCAGTAAATTGTCTTTTCTAGGGAGAATGGAAACCTAGTACAATATGTGATTTAGGATTGCTATATTCATTTAATTAGGTTGATGAATCTTCTAATGCTTTAGAATATAGAATATTTCAATATTAACAATGATTTCGCGTATCGAAGCTTTTAAGTATCGTTGTTTTGACCGACTCGATTTGAAAGTGGGTCAATATCATGTTTTGGCTGGTGCTAATGGTACAGGTAAAAGTACGCTGCTTGATATACCTTTATTGCTAGGTGATATTTTATCACACGGTGTAGTACCTGCTTTTTTAGAATCACCTTCGATTGGTGGAAGTCCTAGAGCGCAAAGTTTACAAGAATTCGTTTATTATCGCCAAGGAAATTATTTTGGTTTTGCGATAGAAGCCGAGCTGCCTGTGGAGATTTTTATTAATTTGCCTCAAAGTGCAGTAGACGCAGTACAAAAAGATTTTCCTTATTTACGTTATGAAGTGCGTTTTCAAATATTTAATAATACTGAAATTAAAATAACAGATGAGTTTTTATATATTGTTCCACATAAAGTATTAGAACCCGAACAAGCCTGGGGAATTGGAGGCGAGCGTCCTTCAGACTGGCAATATATTATTGAGCGTAAATCGGAATCAGCTATTTTGAAAGCCGAGAATCAAAGCAGTACTAAAATTACATTGAGATTAGAACCAACTGAGTTGGCATTAGCAAATTTACCACGCGATATTGATAAATTTCCTGCATCTGTTTGGTTTAAAAATGTATTAGAAAAAGGCGTGATGCGCTATGAACCAAGTTGGTCATTATTGCGGAGAGCTTGTCCCCCTGGTCAGCCGAAAATGTTGCGTCCAGATGCCGCTAATCTACCTTGGTTAGTACTGAACTTGCAACAAGAACAACCCGATTTATTTGAGGCTTGGGTAGAACATATTAAAATGGCTTTGCCAAATGTTGTCAAAGTAGAAGCCATTCAACGCGAAGAAGATTATCATGCCTACCTTAAGTTAACCTATTGGGGAAACCATATTGTTACCTCATCAGGGTTATCTTATGGAACGCTCCATATTTTAGCATTAACTATATTACCTTATTTGCCTCAACCCCATCACTTAATTTTTCTAGAAGAACCAGAAAATGGTATTCACCCTAGAGCGATTGAGGTAGTTTTGCAATCTTTAAGTTCAGTGTATGATTCTCAAGTTTTAGTGTCTACTCATTCTCCTATAGTGTTAGCACATACAGATTTAGAATCAGTAATTGTCATGCAAGGAAGTAAGGAAAATGGCGCGGAAGCGATACTAGGAAATCAACATCCGCGCCTTCAAGATTGGCAGGGTAAAATTGACCTTGGTTCGCTGTTTGCTGCGGGGGTGTTAGGATGAGAGATTGTGTTTTTTTGTTAGCAGATAAAAATATGGAGGCTGCATTTATTGGTTTTTTGACAAGGGACGGTTTTCATTTTAGTTTAGAAATTCATGAATTTGATTTTGACCCCCTGCAAGACATTATTGTTGATGAAATGGGAAACGACCCAGGAGTTTATACCCGCGCACATGAATTTCTCCGTTCTTATCAACGAACTCATTGTCATGCGGTAATAGTTCTTGATAATGCTTGGGAAGGTTCGCCTGGAGTCACAGCAATTGAAGATAATATTAGTCAGAATATGCGTGCAACTGGCTGGAATGAAAATGATTTCGTGGTTATTGTAATTAATCCAGAGTTAGAAGTTTGGATACTACAGGATTCCCCAGTCGTAGAAAAAGCATTTCGATTTCAACAAGATATATCGATGCGAAAATGGTTAGAACAAAAAAGGTTGTGGGATGCTTCAGAACTTAAACCTGCTGACCCCAAAAAAGCTGTGGAAGATACTTTAAAAATATCGAAAACACCCCGTTCATCAGCTATTTACCGTCAAATAACTAGTCGAATATCTGTAAAAGGATGTCTTGACCCAGCTTTTCAAAAACTTTGTAGTAAAATGCAGCGATGGTTTGCGATTCAAGAGGGTTGGAGATGAAAATTACAAAACTTGACCATAACAAAATCTGTTAGCGTTACTCAAGCTAATAGCATAAATCCATTAAAAATTCTGATAAGAATAAACCGCATTAAAGCTATTAATTCCGTTCGTAAATAAAATCACTCATTGGTGATTGATGCTAATGATTCTTCGATTTCTGAAATACCTATTAAGGTGACAGGTGGACGGTTTGGAAATTCAACAACAAGCCGTAACTCACCTCCCATTGCAGCAATGTACCTCCGCAAAGTCGAAAGCATCAAATCAGTACGCTGTTCAAGCCGAGAAACATTCCCTTGGTCAACTTGAAGAGATTCTGCCATCTGTTCCTGAGTTAGCTTAAGTGCAAGTCTCAGTTGCCGCCGCGTCATTTCCTCTGCAATGAGGAGATTCGCTTCTTCTTGAATCTCTTTCCGTTCTTCAGGCGATAGTTCTTCTAGTTTTTCCTTTAAAGTTTTACCCATAAATTACCCTCACTTTTCCTCCTGTTCAGTTTTTAATTGAGCTAAATGCACGTCAAACCTATCATCAGCCGTTTTGATAAGTTGCTTATAAAAACGACTCTGACTACTACCTGACTTGTCGCCTGCGACTAGTAGTATTGCACACCGTCTTGGGTCAAACGCAAAGGCGACACGCCAGACACCTTCTGCTGCATTGAACCTTAATTCTTTCATATTGCTATGGCGCGAACCATTAAGGGTATCAACATTCGGTCGTCCTAGCTCAGAACCCAAAGCTTCCAGTAGGCTGATACGAGCAAATATTCGTTTTCGCACTTCCTTTGGTAGAGCATCAAATTCCGGTTCAAAATCCTTATGAAATTCAACAATCCAATTCATTGATTATACACTCAAAAACATATGCTTTAAAAAGTATATTAGAGCTTGCCTAGCTAGAACTCGACAGTTAAGTTTTGTAAACTTATAAATTCTTACCAAAAATAAATACTTGAAATAAGTAGGTGGGCAGAAATAAAGGAAGCGGCAAAATTTTGAGATTTGATTTATGGAATTTTATTAACCGAGCAGTATTGGGTTGGGTGTAACGCAAAATTCCGCATGATATTTATGTTTGTCACAAAGATTTAAAAAATTAAAACCTTGCGTAAATTTATGTAAGTTTAGTAAAACCGCTTTTTCTTCACTTTCCCTAACCGACTCCACAACGATTTTACCCAACCAAAGCCCAGAACATCGTGCAATGTAGTATAGAAACAGGGAATAATAAACAGCGTTAGCATTGTTGATAACGACATTCCCGCAAATACCACAATACCCAAAGGTTGGAGAAATTCTGAACCCTCACCAATTCCTAAAGCCAGTGGAAACAAACCTAAAACAGTAGTTATTGTAGTCATCAAAATTGGACGCAAGCGTTGCGGTGCAGCTTCTAAGATTGCGGTTCGACGGTTGATTCCTTTTTCTTCACGAATTTGATTGGCAAGTTCAATCATAATAATTGCATTGTTAACTACGATACCCACCAATAACACCGCACCAATAACGACTGTTGCCCCAATCGCTGTTTTAGTAACGTATAGACCAAAAATTCCTCCTGCTAGTGCGAGGGGAATTGTAAATAAAATTACTAACGGGTCGATGAGCGAATTATATTGAACAGCCATTACCACAAACACTAGAAATGTTGCGAGTCCCCCTAAAAGCCATAATGAGTCTTGTAACTGTCGGTTTGATTCAACGGCAGCGCTTGGTAAAACTGACACTCCCTCTGGTAATTTCAGCGACTTGACAATAGTATCAACTTGTGCTATGGCTTCACCTAAAGAAGCACCTTCATTTAAGTTGCCTGCAATCAGAAAAACTTGCCTTTGGTTAATGCGCTGAATTTCCCCAGGTGCTTCTCCTTCGACAACATTCGCAACGTCGCTAAGGCGTACTTGACGGTTATTCTCTACAAACAACGGAATTTTTTCTAACTGCGAAGTTGTTAGTATTGATTCTTCATCCAACTGCACCCGCACATCTATCAAACGGTTGCCGCGTTGTAATTGGGTCGGGATACTTCCCTCAACTGCCGTTGAAATGGTATCTCCGATTTCTTGTGCTGTTAATCCTACACCCGCAACTCGTTCCCAGTCAGGACGAATTTGGATTTCCGGTTGACGTGCGTCTGCTTCGGGTCGAAATCTCGCGGTTGTAACACGTTCTTCGAGTGTAGCCAGCAATTGACGACCGGCTTGTTGCAACGCTGCGGTATTATTACCCTGCAAAATTACATCCAAATCCGCACCTCGAACTGGGGAGTTATTAAGAATCAAACCGCGTACTTGTCCGGGGGAAAGACGCAAACGAATTCCAGCAAGGTTGAGTTGATCAAATTCTTTGGTGACTTTTTCTACATATGCTTCGACATCTGTACCTTGTTTGAGCGTTACCGTACTCGAGCTTCGTTGCGGGTTCGCGGTTGTATTGTTACCAAACAAAACCCCTCCTGATGTGGAAAATACATAAGCTGATTCGGGTTGCGACATGAGAATTTTATCCACCTCACCCATGACTTTGCGGTTCGCATCGAGTGGAGTACCGGCTGGGAATATCCCAACCAAACTTGCTTGTCCAGTACTGATGCGCGGCAAAATTTCTTGACGTAGTTGGGGTGCTATCCACAAAGTACCACCACCCAATACAACAAAAGCGAATATTAAAACGAGTAATCTATACCGCAATACCCAATTTAAATTCTGAAAATACCCGCGTGTTGCTGCATTAAAGGAATTATTGAACCAGACTAAAACCGGGAAGCGATTGATACCGCTTGAATATTTCATCGCAAACAAGCGCGAAGCTAACATCGGTACGATAGTTACCGCTACTAATAATGAAGCTGCAACCGAAAAACTGATTGTGAGAATTAATTCATTAAACAGCAACGATATAAACCCACCAACCAGCAAAAACGGTAATACCGATAATAAATTTGCCCCAGTCGAAGCAACTAGCGAAGATTCCACTTCTTGCGAAGATGCGATCGCAATATCGATGACCTCTTCGCTTTTTAACTTGGGTCGGTCAATTTTAGTCCCATCATTCGACACCATTCCGGTACGAACGGCGATATTTTCTAAAATCACTACCGATGTATCGATTGCTTGCCCAATCCCCAAGGCTAAACCACCTAAACTAAACAAGTTTAACGACAAGCCAAACAACTTCATCATGATAATTGCCGCTAAAGTACATAGCGGAATTGTCAAGGAGATAATAAAAGTTTGTCGCAGCGAACCTAAAAATACTAATACTGCTGCTGCTGCTAGCGCTGCACCCGTAAGCGCTGAACTCGTAACATCAGCCAAAGAGTTACGGATAAATCTAGATTCATCTAAAGTTGGTGTTAGTATTGTCCCTTCGGCAATCAAACCCGATTGTCGAAGTTCTTCGACTCGCTTTTTCACCCCATCAACAACATTGATCGTATTTGCGTCGGGTTGTTTACGAATACTCAACTTTACCGCAGGTTGTTGATTCAGGTTAACAAATACACGTTGATTTTCAGTACCATCAATCACTTCGGCAAAGTCACGCAAATAGATTCTGCGTGGGGGATTGGTGGGGGACGGTTGGGGCGCAAGGCCTTGCGCCCCTACTTGAAAAGACAAATTTCTGATTTGTTCGGCAGTTTGAAAGCGTCCGACAGTACGTGTCAGGGGTTCGGAGTTTTTACCCAAGATTCGACCACCGGAAATATCTTGGTTGCGGTTTCGCAGTTCATCAAGTATGTTTGTCAATCCAACACCTTGCGCTTGCAACCTATTTAAGTCAACATTGACTCGAACTTCTTCTAAAACTCCTCCCGATACATCTACAGCAGCGACTCCAGGCACTACCCCAAGTTCACGTCCTAATTCTTCATCTGCAAAGACGCGCAAATCGACTCCTTCGAGCGATGGTGATGTTAGTGCTAATTCGTATACTGGTAACTGCGAAGGGTCTATTTTAAATAAACTCGGTTCTTCGATTGTATCGGGTAAGCGGTTACGGTTACGGTTAAATGCTGCTGTTGCATCATTAAGTGCTTGGTCAATATTTCCCCCTGGTTGGAAGAATAAATCTAAACTTATCTGTCCTTCACGGGTTTGCGAAAATACCTGCACCACTCCTTCAGTTGCAGCAAAAGTTTCTTCCAATGGTCTTGTAATTTCATCAACTGCTACCTCTGGCGATATTCCAGGTGCAGCGATGCGAACTCCAATTCGAGGGTAGGTAATAGAGGGCAGTAAATCTACGGGTATTTGGAGAGAGAAATATATACCCATGACAATTACTGCCAGCGTCAGCATTAGAGTACCGATGTGTTGACGAATTGCGATCGCGCTGATACTAAAGCCGTTAGTTTTTTCCTTGTTTGGTTGTTCTAGTTGCTGCATATGGAAGGGAGTGGGGAGTTAGGAGTTCTTGTGTTATGAAATGTATAGACGCGAAACTTCGCGTCTGTTATTGAGTTAGGAGTTATTAATTAATTTCTTACTACTTCCACTCCCTACTCCCTCCTTTGAGTTTTCCGAAAGAATCGAAACTCGGACTGTTTCTCCTTCTTTCAATGGTTTACCGCTTCGAGTCACAAATCTTTCTCCGGGTTGCAATCCTGATAAAACTTCGACTTTACTATCTGCACTTTCTCCAAGGGTGACGTTTCTTACTGTTACCGTTGGCTTTTCCCCTTCGTTTAATACAAATATTTTGCCTTGCCGAGGTTGATTTGATGGTTGGGAATTTGTTTGCCCGCTTTGTTTTTGCTGGTTGCCTTCTCTTTCTTTATTAATTGCACTTTGCAATATCACGACTCTTGGGGTTGTTGTCCCCTGAAAATTCACCCGTGCTAAAAGTCCGCTGCCAATGTTATTACTAGTGTTGGGAATTTCAACTTCGACGGGAACTAA
Source organism: Calothrix sp. OTE_75_metabat_31 (assembly GCA_031379725.1). Classification (GTDB taxonomy): domain Bacteria; phylum Cyanobacteriota; class Cyanobacteriia; order Cyanobacteriales; family Nostocaceae; genus JANNFJ01. Next base: position 1,273 of record JANNFJ010001097.1, on the reverse strand, counting down.
ACGCGCTGTGGCATCCGCAGCTGGTGAAATTCTGGCAACTCGACCTTGATAAATTTGATTCGAGAATGCATCTAAGCGTACTTGTACTGGCAGTCCAACGCGAATTTTTGCAAGTTCCAATTCCGAGACTTGCACAACGACTTTGACTCGGCTAAAATCACCAATCTTCAAAACTTCTCCACCAGGCTGTAAAAAATTACCTGGTTCGCTAACTTTCTCTGTAATTACACCAGTAATAGGCGAAATCAATCTTGCATAAGCACGGCGTTTTTTGGCATCAGTAATCACTGCTTGCTGTGCTATTACCCGACCTTGGGCAGACGTAACTGCTTGCTGTTCGGTACTTACTTGTGCTGTCGCTGCACGAAGTTCTTGGGCAGCAGTTCTAGCTTTGGTGCGCGATTGTTCGGCTATTTGTCGGGCTATTGCCCCTTCTCGAACTAAACTGTCTTGCCGTTTTGCGTCTGCTTCTGCTTGCACGAGTTCTAGACGCAGACGTTCGACATCCGCACGAGCATTATTAATTACGGTACTTGCCTTTGCTACTTCCGATTTCAAAGTAGCTAGTTCGGCTTCAGCTTGATTTAATGCTGTTAATAACAATGCGTCATCAACTTGCCCGATATTTTGTCCAAGCTTTACAGAATTACCAATATCGGCATTTAATGCCAAAAGTTGCCCTTGAATTTGCGATCGCAACGACACTATTCTAAACGGTACAGTTGTACCTGTATATTCAGTTTGTTGTTTTAATACATCGGTTCGGGCAACTGCCACATCTACAGGTGTAACCGAAGCAACACCTTGACGTTGCGACTGTGCGTCTGCCGTATCTTTCTTGTCAGCTGCACAACTTCCTGTCAACAGTCCCACACTAAAAATACAAGTAATTATTAAAGGTGAAGCTAAAATTTTTCGCAATTGCTTTTCATATTTACCACAAATAATATTGGTGACACTTAAAATATTGCTCTGTGGAGTTTTTTGTCTTACTAATAACCTTTTAGCTGCCTCAATCTTCATATTCATCACCTACTTACTGTCTCAAAATGTGGAACTAGCAACGAAACACTTGTTTAAATAAATACAATCAGATTAGGATGTATCTCAGTATAGAACGATAAGCATGAAAGAATCATGAATTTGCGATTAATCAAATATTAAGTAAAAAATAGTATAAAAAAATACATAAAAATCTAATTGTAATTTGAGCAATACTTTATGATTAGCATCAAGACATTACGGGTGCGAAACAATAAAACTGACTTAGCTC
>JANNFJ010001093.1:0-5758 GCA_031379725.1 Calothrix sp. OTE_75_metabat_31 | reverse complement strand
CCGCAAATTAATGCGACTCCACCGAAAGGAGTAACAATTCCCAGGTAGGTAATATCTGTTAAACTAAGGGCGTATAAGCTGCCTGAAAATAAAAATATACCAATAATAAATAACCATCCACTAATAACTAAGCTTTTGCTTGATGTTTGAGCGTTATTAAGAAGGATGGCAACGGTTAGGAGGGCTAAAGCATGATACATTTGGTAACGAGTACCAACTTCAAAAATAGACAGCGAGCGATCGCTTAATTGTCCTCGTAAAGCGTGAGAACCAAAAGCACCCGCAGTAACCGATAACCCGCCGAATATTGCTGCTACGCTTAAAAATATTTGCTTCATAGGGTTATTGTAAGTAGTTGACCGCTACTACACCAAGGGTTAAATAAAATCACAGGACAGGCAGGATGCCTATCCTACGAGCGTAAAATTAGAATTAGATTTAGATGTCAAATAGGTAAGATACAGACCCTTCTTCGCTGATTTTAAAATTGGCGTTAAATTCTTTAGCGCGACTGTCCAAGTATTCTTTAGCTGTACCCGGTGGTAATTGCGACTGCATTGCAAACCCTAAAAGGGTGACTCTGCCGTGATTTTCTTGAATCATGCGGTAGAAAACTGATTGCAAGCGATCGCTCATTTCCTGTTGAAGCGCTTTTTTGTCATGCTTATTTTGACGATGCAGCGAAAATGCCATCCATCCACCTAGAATAGCACTTGGAACTCCAAACACGAACCCTCCAATAGCAGCGTTACTTGTTGCTTCGTAATTAGGAGGTGGTGCAAATTCTTCTACACGTCCCATTTCGTCCAAGATTGGCTTTGAAGGTTTTTGCATGACATTTTTTTCTAATACAGATGAAGCCGATATTGACAAAAACATAAATCCGAGTGTAAGCAGCCAACCTGAAGCCAATTTTTCAGCAGTCTTCATAATTACCGTTTCAGATTTGAACCTTGTCTGCGATTCTAACTTCACTTCCAATTCTGTACCAGTAAATCTAACCTGAAAGCCAAGTGAAAATTGCTAAATTACTGCTTAAAGTCATAGTTTACTCACAATCGACAATTGCTACTTACGTATAAATTCAGGTATCTAAATGAAAAAGCTAGATATTTTGATGCAGCAAGCGAAATACTCCGAAAATTCATTTATCAGCCTCTAACTGAAGCGAAATAGAACTAATTTGAATTTTATGGTTCGATTGTGACAAATTAATAACCAATATTAATTTTTTCAACCAAACAAAATCGAGAATTGATAGTAGTGTGTTAGGCCTACTCGAAGGGAATGCAAAGCACTTAACCGCTTCTGGAAGGATTTTTTGTTATTTTACAAGATTGTAGGAGCGCTCTTTACCCCTTGGTGTCAACTTAACGTGAAACTCGTAGGGGCATCGGCATTGCCGTGCCCTGAGTGGAACGTTAATTACGACTATTATTGTGTATGACGCATTATGGGCTTAAAACCTACAAAGTCAACAGCCTTAAGAAGTCGGGGATTTGATAATCCCTAGAACTTATGACACGAAGTATGAAAATACCTAAAAGGAAGTAGTATTTGCCACTATCTCACCTTGAAAATGTCCGTTAGTTTTAGCAAAACGTTCGGAAAGAATTTTTTTATAAACTTCCTCGTAACCATCAACCATGCGCTGCACGCTGAAGTTTTCTAAAACATAATTCCGGCAGATATTGCGGTCAATCTCGGCAACTTTGTCAATAGATTTTACGCATTCTTCTACATTTTCGCAAACGAAACCAGTTGCACCGTGGGCGATGACTTCTTCAGTCGAACCCATTTTCATCGCAATTACGGGAGTACCAGCTGCCATTGACTCGACCATTACCAACCCAAACGGTTCGCGCCAGGTTATGGGGAATAGTGTAGCTACTGCCCGACCCATCAACTCATTTTTTTGGAAGTGATTCGCTTCACCTAGATACTCAATCTGCTTGCCATCGATATGAGGTTTAACTAATGTCTCGAAATATTCTACATCAACCACATCAATCTTACCCGCTATTTTTAAATGCCAACCAGATTGTTTAGCAATTTGGATTGCTAGATGCGTTCCCTTTTCCGGAGAGATGCGACCTACAAATGCTAAATAAGGTGATTCGTCCGGTTGAGAGAAAAATTTATGACTGCTGACATCAATACCGTTGTAAACAGTCGCAACGCAGTTTAATTCCAATCTAGATTCGCGCTGTGAATCGGAGATACTCACATAACGTTGACGCTTGGCATAGGTAAACATTTTTTCGTTATCGGGAGTAAAAATGCCATGCAACGTATGAACCGTTGGTGTCGTAGACAAATTAGCGTAGGGCAATGCAATGTAACCGACGTGCGAGTGAATGACATCAAACTCCGAAGCACGTTCGTAAGCTCGACTCAGTTGCAATACGTCATAAACACTAGGGTCTTTTACAGTCGAATCAAGTCGTAAAGCGCGAGGATGAACCGATTCCAACTTAGCCAAGCTAATCGAATCTCCCGATGCAAAAAGGGTAACATCGTGTCCGCGTCGAACCAATTCATCCGTCAGTAATCCCACTACCAACTCAGTGCCACCATAACCCGGCGGTGGTACTCTTTCCCATAATGGGGCAATCTGGGCAATACGCATTACGTAACTCCTTAAAAGTGATTTAGATGCATTAAATTCTCAAAACGCTTTGATTTAAGTTAAGTTTGAGAAAAAATTTATGATTTATTTACTAAAGACTATAGGATTGAAATCCTGCAAAACCTATCTACCGAAAGTATTGAAGTTAACTTTCCGTAAGATATATTTCTATGTAAGTAAGCAAAAAGATATTCTAGAGTCAAGAGCAGAATTAAGTTCAAAAAAACTTTGATAAATTTGAGTGTATGTAGCCAATTTTAATTACTTATCGCTAGAATGGGAATAAGAATCTAGTAAATTGTGGTCAGTAAGCTAAAAGTGAAACTTAATGCTACTCAGCGTTTTAACGCTAGGGATAGCAACAAAAATACAACTTAGGGTAAATACATAACCCCGAAAAATCTTTTTGGCTTAGTAAGAAAGTAATATAAGTTACCAACACTTTATGATTTCACAAATCACACTTAACTTGGTTTTGTAATACTTAACTTGTGAGATTTGATTATGAACAAAACGATATTGTGGATAGGTGTCTTAGTTACACTGGTTGGTTATTGGTTGCTAGTAAATCTAGCAATGTAGTCGGACAGTAGTAAGTAGGGCAATACTACTCGGTTAAGTTTTAGATCCCCCCAATAAGTTGGCAGGGCTGTTTCATTCTTTATAGAAAAATCTGGAAATCTTATTTTTCGTTTGAGTTTAGGTTAGTCGTAGGGGCGGGATGACCCATAGGTGTCAACTTAACGTGAAACCCTTGTTAAAACGTATTAGATCCAGAAGAACCCCACCCTAGCCCTCCCCGCTTGCGGGGAGGGGATTAAGGGGTGGGGTAAAATGACTGTGGAGTAAGCGTTTTAGCTTAAGTTGATACTAATGGGGATGACCCCACCCCTACAGTCCCCTTTATCTCGGTACTTCCCCTTTCCTACTCCCTCATCTTAGGAATATCGAATTTGCAAGATCAATCTATCCCCTGTCACGGGTGGGTTAAGTTTGTGAATGCAGGATGGGTCTTGTACAAAACCAAATCCTTTTTTACCAGTAATATATATTTGATTGTCGCTACCATAATGATTGAAGATGGTGCTATCTGTATGGATATTAGAACCTAATAGCATCTGTAATGGTTTGCTTTGATGCGAATGCTTGATCATTACATGGGGACCACTATTTAAATCGACATCAGTTAGATAAAAACTGATTGTCATAAAATTGTAACCAGCTACATCGTAATGAAAGTTAGTAGGTGGGTAAATTTTTTGGATTTCTGATTCTGGTAATTCGGTGGCAAAACTCCAAGTTAGGTGTTTTGTAATTAATGTTGGGTAATACTTAAGGTATTTGCGAACGATTTCGATAAGTAAGGGGTCACGAATAATTTTGTCGATTGCTTGGCATTGATCAGCATTACTTACTAACCCTCTCATTACATGACGACCTTGGCTATTTAGCTTACCGTTGATAACATCTTCAGCGTAGAAATTACCAGGAAATTTTGGTTCTGTGCAAGGTGTATTGACAGCAAATTGATAGATTTGATTAACTATGTTTGCGGGTAGCTCTAAACCCTGATATACTGCCGTTTTTTGGACTTCGGCGACACATTTATCTACATTAAGTTGCGAAAATATTGTTTGGTTTTCTAGTTTTAAGCGTTTTATGTGATTGATGGAATCAAATTTTTGACTTTGGCTTTGTATCGCACTGTATGCTTGACGAACAAGATTAAATCGTCCTAATCGATATAGGTAATTTTGAGTTCTTTTCTGAAAGTCAGTTTTTGATTGTTGGCGACTTTTGAACTGAAAATTAGTTGGCGATACTGTCATGTTTTTAGTGAAAAAACTACAACTGGAATTCGTCAATCTCAACATCTTCAGTAGTTTTGTGGAGATGACTGGTTCCGTAATACCTAATTTCCCACAAATGTCTAGATAGTTACAATCGTTGAATTACTAATCTTTTAATCGATGATTTCATTAAACTTTAATGAAATATTTGTGGGATTAACTATATTTTCTCATAGGCGATTGAAAGAAGGGCACGATCTATCGTATTCCTACTTAATAATATAGATTAATCGGTAGCAATTATGGTTTTTTAATCACAGCAAAATACTTAAATTATTAAAGAAGAATGTTTGCTATTATGGATTGAATTTTAAAAAAAGCTTGATTCGGATCATTGTACGATAGGCATCTCGCCTGTCCGTCTAAATATTAAAACAGGTGAGATGCCTACCTTACGGTTCTATATTTATCTTTACAAACAACTTCTAAGAGGATAACGCCCAAGCTAGAAACCTTTCGGTATAATAAAGTACTAGTTGGTTGCTAACTCCATTGAAAACAGTGTCAAATGCATGTTCTGCCCAAGGAACCTCTAGTAAAATTGCTTTGTTCCCAGAATTACGTAATTCCTTGTATATTTGCCGTCCATATTTCGCTTCAACTACATGGTCGCGGCTACCGTAAACCAGTAAAGTTGGTGCTACCGACCGATTTACATAATTTATTGGCGAAGCATTTTTATACTGATTTGGAACCTGCTGTGGCGAGCCTCCGAGAAACGCTTCTAAAACAGCACGAATATTGATTGGGTCGGGTCGTGGTGGTGTATTGTATCCTTCGGTTAGATTCACTGGGCCGTAATAACTAACTACTGCATTTATCGGCGGCGCATCAGGTTGGTATGCAGCTAGCATTGCCAGATGTGCCCCAGATGAGCGCCCTAATAATGCCATGCGTTGGGGGTTGGCTTCGTATTCGCTGGCATGTTGGCGGATAAAGCTAATAGCTGCACGTACATCATTTAACTGGATGGGAAAGCGATATTTGGGTGTATGACGATAGTCGATGGCAAATACAGTATATCCACGCGCAGCCATGTATTTGCTAAAGTCAGGGTTAAGGGCTGGATTGCCGCTACGCCAAGCACCTCCGTAGATTATTACTAACGCTGGATATATACCTTTTTGTGGTGGCTGGAATATTTCCATCTTTAAAGGAATATCTGCAGATGTGGAGAAGGTGATATCTTTGAGGTGACGAATTTGACTCAGAGCAATACCTTGGAATGAATCGGCGAAGGTAAATGGTGTACTTCGCATTTGTAATTTGGCATTGCGAG
>JANNFJ010000105.1:0-4110 GCA_031379725.1 Calothrix sp. OTE_75_metabat_31 | reverse complement strand
GGTTTATTAGCTATCCTCAAAGCAGGTGGAGCATACTTACCAATAGATTCGAGTTTACCTCAACAGCGTCTAAATTTTATGTTAGAAGACGCGAAAATATCACTATTGCTAACGCAGAAAAAGTTGCTCAAGCATTTTGATGACTTCTCGAATCCAATTATTTGTATAGATGATTGCGAAATAATTAAACAACGAAGCCAAGAAAATCCCACCAGTTGCTTAACATTAAATAACTTGGCTTATGTCATCTACACTTCTGGCTCAACAGGAAAGCCTAAAGGTGTTTTAATTGAGCAACGAGGACTTTTGAACTTAGCAAAAACGACAATTGAGACTTTTGATTTGCAACCGAGTAGCCGCGTTCTGCAATTTGCATCATTAAGTTTTGATGCTTCAATTTTCGAGATTGTCATGGCATTGGCAGTAGGAGCGACCCTTTATTTAGCAAGCAAAGAATCGCTTCTCCCCGGACAACCTTTGCTGCAATTATTGCGCGGAAATGCTATTACCCACGTTACCCTTCCCCCTGCGGTGTTGGAAGTTTTACCGACAGATGAACTTCCCGCATTGCAAATGATTATTTGTGCCGGGGAATCATGTTCCCAAGAGATTATCAAACCTTGGTGGAACTCGAAGCGTAGGTTTTTTAATGCTTATGGCCCGACTGAAGCAACTGTTTGGTCAACTGTTACCGAAATTAGGAATCTTGATGAAAAGCTAACTATTGGTCGTCCGATTGCTAATACTCAAATCTATATATTAGATAAGCATTTACAACCTGTTGCGATTGGAATTACTGGAGAATTATATATTGGTGGTGAGGGAGTCGCACGAGGTTATCTCAACCTGCCAGAATTAACGGCTGAAAGGTTTATTGTTAATCCTTTTAATGATAGAAATAATACACAATTTGAGGAAATAGTCAATGAAGTCAAAGGGCGGGGGAACCCCGCCCCTACGTTGTTCAAAACAGGTGATTTAGCTCGGTATCAACCAGATGGTAATATTGAGTTTTTAGGTCGCATCGATAATCAAGTAAAAATTCGCGGATTCCGTATTGAATTGTCAGAGATTGAAACAGTATTAAGTCAGCATGAAGCTGTACAAAAGGCAATAGTAATTGCGAAAGAAAATGTATCTGGTGATAAGCATTTAGTCGCATATATTGTTCCGAATGATGTAGAGACGCGAAATTTAGCGTCTATATTACGCGAATTTCTAAAAGTAAAATTACCAGGATACATGATACCAAAAGCTTTTGCAGTACTGGATTCTCTGCCGCTAACAGCCAATGGGAAAGTAGACCGCAATGCGATGGCAGCAGCCACTCCCTACGGGAGTATCGCAGTACTCGATATTTCCGCTAACAAAGCAGATAAAGCCTATATTGCTCCTCGTACCCCAACCGAATTAACATTAGCTAAAATCTGGGCTGAAGTCCTTAATATCGAACCTGTAGGTATTGATGATAACTTCTTCGATTTAGGAGGAGATTCGCTGCTGTCAGTAAGACTCTTAGAGCAAATACATCAGCAATTTAAACGTGACTTACCGTTATCGGCACTATTTCTCAATCCAACGATTGAAAGTTTAGCGAGTTCGCTATCCTCTAGCAAAGATTCTTTACCTTGGTGTCCTTTAGTTCCCATACAAATAGCTGGTACAAATCCACCTTTTTTCTGCGTCCATCCTATCTTTGGTGTAGTTTTTCCTTATTACGAATTAGCTCAACATTTAGGCAAAAATCAACCCTTCTATGGGTTACAACCGATTGGACTTGATGGAGCAATCCCACTAACTCGTATTGAAGATATGGCAGCCCATTATATTGAAGCATTGCGTCAAGTGCAACCAAGAGGCCCTTACTTTTTAGGAGGTTGGTCTTTTGGGGGTTTGGTTGCGTTTGAAATGGCTCAACAACTCGAAAAATCAGGGGAAGAAGTAGCTTTACTAGCGGTGCTTGATGCGGCAGCACCAATTAAGAGCAATCTACCTTCTTGGAGTCAGAGTTTTAAGGTTCTTGTAACTATAGTTATACCGTCTATATGGTCATTTATTTTTGATTATTTATATCTAATTATCGCCTTTTTCAATAGCCGAATTAGAGATTTAACTTCTCGGTTTCCTCGATTTAATAAACTTGATAAAATTATGCAAATGGTCGAAGTCAATCTTTTCTCGCGCTTTATTTTTAAAGACAATGCCACAGCCATATCAGAATCGAGATTGCGAATTTTAAGGGAGTTAGCAATACGTCCAATGCTACGTGTTTTTTATGCCAACAATCAAGCAGTTCGCAATTACGTGCCCCAAGTTTACCCCAAGCAAATCACGCTTTTTAGAACAATTAAATCAGGTATTGACGAAGAAGATAGAAGTATGGGCTGGAATCAACTAACTGATAAAAAAACAGAAATTAATATCATCCCTGGCAATCACTTAACTATGTTAAGAAAGCCCTATATTAAAGCTCTTGCCACACAGCTAAAAGCTTATATTAAAAAAGCATAAATATACCTTAAACTCTTACCCTTTGCGCCTCTGCGACTCTGCGCGACCAAAATTCTTCTTTCCCACTCCCCACCCTAACATGGATTCCCAAGAAGCATTCATCTTTCCAGCATCATTTGCCCAACAGCGATTATGGTTCCTCGACCAATTAATACCAGATAACACAATTTATAATGTGCCAACAATAATTCGCTTAACAGGTTCGCTTAACACCTTTGCACTAGAGCAAACTTTTAACGAAATCGTGCGTCGTCATGAAACTTTACGCACCACATTTATGATATCAGATGGACAACCATTACAGGTTATATTGCCCAGCTTAATCATATTCCCTTCTACATTCGACCTTCAACAATTGCCACCCGATCAACGGGAAGTAGAAGCAAAGGGGATTATTGCCGCAGAGATTGAACGTCCTTTTGATTTATCCTCCGAACCATTGCTGCGGGTAATAGTAATTGTGCTTTCCGAGACAGAACATATTCTATTAATGAATATGCACCATATTATCTGCGACGATTGGTCTGTCGGGGTGCTGATTCGGGAATTAGGAATGCTGTATGCAGCTTTTAGAGACGCGAAATTAGACGCGAAATTAGACATATATCGCGTCTCTACATTGCCATTACCAGAATTGCCGCTTCAGTATGCTGATTTTGCTCACTGGCAACGGGAATGGTTGCAAGGAGAAGTATTGCAAAATCAGTTAGCTTACTGGAGGCAGCAATTAAACGGTATTTCGATGCTGCATCTGCCTAGCGACAGACCGCGATCTGCGCTTCGCAGCAGCGCTTCGCTATCGCATACCCAAACCTACCAAGGGGCAACACAATTTCTGGAAGTACCAAAGCATATAACTGATGCACTGCAAACGCTATCGCAGCAGGAGGGTGCTACCTTATTTATGACATTGCTGGCAGCATTCCAAATTTTACTCTACCGCTACATGCATCAAGAAGATATTGCGGTAGGTTCGCCAATTGCTAACCGCAACCGTAGCGAAATAGAAGGACTAATTGGTTTTTTTGTCAATAGTTTGGTGTTACGAACCGACCTAAGTGGAAATCCGGCTTTTCGAGAATTACTAAGTAGAGTGAGGGAAGTAACATTAGGAGCATACAGTCATCAAGATTTACCTTTTGAGAAGCTAGTAGAAGAACTGCATCCAGACCGAAACTTAAGTCAGCATCCGCTATTTCAAGTTGTATTTAGTTTACAAAATGCACCAATGTCGGCGTTAGAATTACCGGGATTAGTGCCTAGCTTTATAAATGTTGACTTTAAGAAAACGCGCTTTGATTTAGAACTGCATTTATGGAAATGTTCCGACGATTTTAGAAGCTTATGGGGTGCGAACTGGGAATATTCGGAAGGACTAAGAGGAATCATAGTTTACAATACAGATTTGTACGATAAAGCCACAATCAGCCGGATGCTGGAACATCTCAAAACTTTGCTATCAGGTATAGTGGAAAATCCAGAGCAACGCATTGCAAATTTACCGCTATTAAGCCAAACCGAAACCCATCAAATATTAGTGGAATGGAACAATACCCAGGTAAATTATCCCCACGATAAATGTATTCATCAGTTATTTGA
>JANNFJ010000906.1:0-6415 GCA_031379725.1 Calothrix sp. OTE_75_metabat_31 | reverse complement strand
ACTGTTCTACCGTTCGCTCTCCCTACCTATGCCAAAGATGCCGGAGGTAACACCACCCTTACAGAACCCCTCCGCATCCGTGCCCCCAGATACGCAAAACAACGTAGCACTAAGCAAAATCCAAATTGCCCTTGTCCCTATGACAGAAATTTTAGGGGAAATATTTGTGGGGGTGGGTCAGCTTATGCAAAAGAAGGTGGAGATGAACCTCTTTGCTATGCAGGTGAAACAACTTCACGTCAAATGTGGTGGTATAGTCCCCAAACTCAAACAGTTGATGAGAGTCGTCAAGGGCAATAATTCGATTTTACCAACGTTAATTCAAGCCTAAAAGTGGTGGGCATTACCCACCCTACAAATCATTCTTAAAAACACACATCCAAAATTACAATCATGGTATTAACAAACGGCAAAGCTCATACTTCTAATATCCAAATCGACAATAACTATATCCTTGTTCATAATTTAGAAATAACTTCTAAAAGCATCATTGACTACTTACTACCAATCCCAGCGTCAGAACAGCAACAAGCAATTATTCGCGCTTTAGAAGTCGGTTCTTTCTGCCTAGAACGAACTCAAAACTCACAAGATATTGATTTTGTCAAGCTGCAAATTCAATCATTGCTAGAAGAAGTAACTCAAATTGTTAGAACTGTACCGAAAACAGTCGAACAGGAATTAATTAATAAAATTGGTACTGCTGAAGGTCAAGTTCTCGCACCAATTCAAACAAACATCAACTTGACATCAAAAGAACTTACAACCCGCTTGAATGAAGTAAAAACTTTACTTTCCCAAGAAATTGACCCTTCCAAAGAATCTTCTGTGTTAGGTAAAGCGCTTAAGGAAATAAAAAATCTATTAGATGCGAAACATCAAGACTCGGTGCAAAGTGTGTTTACGGCAGCATTAGAAAAAGCAACTGCGGAGAATGGAACTTTAACTAAATCGATAAAATCAGTGGTTGCGGAAGCTGTCAAACCTCTGGCTGATGAAGTTGATAAACTCACTAAAGAAATTCGCGGTCTTGATGCAGCTGCCGAAGCATTGCAAAATACCACCGTAAAAGGTGCTACTTACGAAGATGAAGTAGTAGTGGAATTACAAAATTGGTCTAAATTGATGGGTATTGAAATCAATTATGTGGCAACTGACAATAAACCAGGTGATGTTGTTATTAATTGTACGAGTAAGTCTGTGATAGCAACAGATTTATCAATAGTAATTGAAATCAAAGATGTCGAATCTGACGGTTGGGGACGTAAACGTATTTCCGAACATGTTTCTAAGGCAATGAGCTTTCGTGGTGCCAACGCAGCAATCTTTCTTTGCCGCACCAGCGATGGTTTAGCACGCGAAATTGGAGAGTGGGCAGAAGGTACATGCGGTCAAGGTTATTGGGTTGCGACTACCCATAATTTGTTAGCAACTGCGATCCGATTTTTGATAGTGCAGCAGAAATTGGATGTACTGCATGCAACTCAACCAGAGATAGATGCAAGTTCAGTGGAAGCTCAAATTCAGCGCATTCGCACCGCTTTAAAGCAAGTTACAAGTATTAAGAATCACGTAGGTGATCTACGTAAAAGTAGTGATGCGATCGCGTCACTAGTCGATTCCCTCAAGTACGAAATCAAAGACGCACTCGACTCAATCGAAGATGCTATTCGCTAAGATGTTTTAGTTTCATGCATCGCGTTTCTCAGTCGGGTTAGGTACAGTCATTTTACACGCCCGGTAGGGGCGCAAGGACTTGCGTTCCTACATGTTGCATAAACTTACATGAAACGCAAATTCACATAGGCAGAGATTTATAAATCTCTGCCTATATCAATAAGATACCGATATGTTTTACACTCTTAAAAACGGGCGAGGAGGGATTCGAACCCCCGACACCGTGGTCCGTAGCCACGTGCTCTAGTCCACTGAGCTACACACCCAAACGCGAGGCGACTAACCCCCACAAGAAAATAATATTAGCAGACCTTTACCTAATAATGCAAGACAATTTCCCAGAAATTTTTACAAATCTTTCGCACCTCGACCAGCAAGGACAAGCCCAGATGGTAGACGTGTCGGAAAAAGTACTAACAGTACGGCAAGCCGTAGCTGTAGCACGGGTGCGAATGTTACCCCAAACTCTTGCTGCAATCGAGTCGGGAAACGCACCGAAGGGGGATGTACTGGCAACAGCCAGACTTGCGGGAATTATGGCAGCAAAACAAACTGCAAATTTAATTCCCCTATGTCATCCTTTGCCTTTGCAGAAAGTGGAAGTACAAATAACCCCGCTGCCGCAATTACCAGGGTATGAAATCCAAGCTACGGTCAAAATTAAAGCCGAGACAGGGGTTGAGATGGAAGCATTAACTGCTGTCTCGGTTGCGGCCTTGACTTTATACGATATGGCAAAAGCTTTAGAGAAGTCGATTCAAATCGAATCGATTCATTTGGTTAGTAAAACTGGTGGCAAGTCGGGAGATTATTTAAGGGTATAGGGTGGGGTGTGGGGTGTTGGAGTTAGAAGACGCACAGTTGTAAGTATTAAATTTACTCCTTCGCCCTAAACCCTACACCCTAAACCCTACACCCTCATGCCATGTTGCTGACAGCTTTACTGACTTTAGTTGGACTTGCAAATTCTTCGTCCGGCAGTTGTTCTAACACTGAGATAGCTTGCTCATCAGCACCATGTTGCTGCGCGTGTTTTATTAATTTTTCTTTGTTTGCCGGATAGTCTATGCCTTTCAAATGTTTTTGTAGTTTAATTGGGTTAATTTTAGCCATCTTATTTTATCTCTAACCAACATTTCCATATTTACAACGTAGACAAATTAACTACCTCTATCAAAAGACGAAGCAGTATCAGTAAATATTGAAGGAATTCTCATAAAAAGCTCACCCACTATTTCAACTTCAGGGAGTTTACCCTAATGCAGATAATTTATTTTCTGGAAATTGTCCTAAACTAACGTACTAACGTACTTATGAGTAGCAATTAAAACAATGTTACTTAGATAAATATTAAATTTTCAAGTGGGAATATAAAGTTTTCGATTAAATTCAGTAAATTCACTTAGCAAATCATAATATAGTATTTTGGGCTACATGTAAAGAATTGAATTAAATGTTAGCTTTAACCCACAAGAATCAGACAATCGTCAGTTTTGGGTGTAAAAAATGCTATTTACTGAGAGAAAAAGAATTTTGATAGGCTGGGTACTTTTAGTTAGGATAATTTAGAGGGGAGTCAAGCTGTTGTCAGATACGATTATCAAAGTTGAAGACCTGGGAAAAAAATATGTTCTAGGTCGCAAACAAGAGGGAGGACAATATAAGACTTTGCGGGATACGATGACAGATACGGCAAAGTCATTGAGTCACAAATTGTCTAAACCTTTTGGTAAAAAGACATATTCACCAGCATACGAAGAATTTTGGGCATTGCGGGATATTTCGTTTGAAATTAAACAGGGCGATCGCGTTGGCATTATTGGTCGAAATGGAGCTGGTAAATCAACGTTACTAAAAATTTTGAGTAGGATTACAGAACCGACGAAGGGAAGTGTCCGAATTAAGGGTCGGGTTGCAAGTTTATTAGAAGTGGGGACAGGTTTTCACCCAGAACTAACTGGCAGAGAAAATATTTTTCTCAATGGTGCAATTCTGGGGATGAGCAGAGCGGAAATTACCAGAAAGTTTGATGAAATTGTCGCTTTTGCAGAAGTTGAAAAGTTTTTAGATACCCCTGTTAAACGTTATTCATCGGGGATGTATGTGCGTCTTGCTTTTGCGGTTGCTGCACATTTAGAACCAGAGATTTTAATAGTTGATGAAGTTTTAGCAGTGGGAGATGCACAGTTTCAAGAAAAGTGTTTAGGAAAAATGCAGGAGGTGGCAAAAGGAGGGAGAACAGTTTTATTTGTGAGCCATAATATGGCAAGCATACAGCATTTATGTAGTACAGCTATATTATTAAAATCTGGTAATGTCGCAGCTATAGGACAGCCAACAGAAATCATCAGCAGCTATTTTGCAGATACTCAACAAACAAGTTCTATTTCTCTAAAAGAATGGATTGATAGAAGTACGTCTGGAGAAGGCAAACTTACTCAATTCGAGATTACTAACAGCGATGGGAAACCAACTAGCAGTGTTCTGGTTGGTGGGAGCGTATGTTTCAAGCTTTACGCTGAATTTGATGAGCCGATTGTCGATCCTTGTTTTGGGGTGATTATTCATAATGTTTTGGGTGAAGCTATGCTCGATATTCGATCGACTCACGACGGTCTGCGAGTTGGACGAGTTAAAGGCAGCATCGTTGTCCAGGTTTGTGTTGAAAATCTCGGATTATATCCAGGTCGCTACTTCCTTAGTCCGTGGATAACAGATTCAACTGTTACACAAGATATTGATTTTGTCCAACGCTGTTGCTACTTGCAAGTAGAGCCAGCACCAGGACCTCACGGTGATTTGCAACTTGACCCGCTTTGGGGAAAATATTGGATTCAATCAAGCTGGATGATAAATTAATTGTCTATAGAAAATAAACAATCTTTTCATCTCTTACAGGAAAGGCTAGAAAAGTTGAAATAATTATTTGAATTAATCGCACAAACAGTAAGATGTTGTTTAAGTTGACCAAGCCTAATATTTAACTTTTATTAATAGATATTTTTACTAAGGATTTTATCTAACGAGAGTGAAATTACCACAAAAAAATTATGAGTAAAATGGTCGAACATATTACCTACAATAATGAACTTTTGGCTCTAATTATCTCCCGTCATTTTAACGAATCAGGTATTCACTTTTTCACGCCAGACAAACTATCTCAGCAGTTGGCATACATGTGCCACCCTGTAGGTAAAGTTATTCCACCCCATGTCCACAATCCTGTAATCAGAGAAGTGCAATACACCCAGGAAGTCCTCTTAATTAAAAGGGGCAAGCTGCGTATAGATTTTTATAATGATCGCAAGCAATACTTAGAAAGTCGCATCCTAGAGGCTGACGATATCATCCTCCTAGTGACTGGTGGTCACGGTTTTGAGATGTTAGAAGAAACTGAGATGATTGAAGTTAAACAAGGCCCTTATATAGGTGAACAGGACAAAACTCGGTTTACGGGCATCAATGCAGCACAAGCCAAAATAGTTGCCAGGTAACTTATGAATCCAATTCCAGTTAACCAGCCACTACTCAATGGCAACGAGAAAAAATACTTGCTTGAGTGTATAGATACCGAATGGATTTCTTCTGAAGGCCCATTTGTCAAAAAATTTGAAGAACAGCTTGCTGCTCGTCACGGACGTAAATATGGTGTAGCTGTCAGTAATGGTTCTGCGGCTCTTGATGCTGCGATCGCAGCGTTAGAAATTAAGCTAGGGGATGAAGTGATTCTCCCTACATTCACGATTATTTCTTGTGCATCTGCCATTGAGCGTAGTGGTGCTGTGCCAGTTGAGGTTGATTGCGATCGCAACACCTGGAATATGGATGTTAGTCAGGTTGAAGAAAAAATTACACCCAGAACCAAAGCAATTATGGTGGTTCATATTTATGGGCTACCTGTAGATATGGAGCCAGTGCTAGCCTTAGCTGACAAATACGGACTGCAAATCATTGAAGATGCAGCCGAGATGCACGGTCAAACTTATAAAGGTCGTCCCTGCGGTAGCTTTGGTGATATTAGTACTTTCAGCTTCTACCCAAACAAACACATCACAACTGGTGAGGGAGGAATGCTACTGACCGATAACGAGTATTTAGCACAACGCTGTCGTTCCTTACGCAATTTGTGCTTCCAACCCCAAAAACGCTTTGTACACGAAGAATTAGGCTGGAACATGCGAATGTCCAATTTACAAGCTGCTCTTGGGGTCGCTCAACTAGAGCGATTAGATGAATTTATAGCTCGTAAACGACATATTGGGCAATGTTACACGCAAGCTTTATCAGGTATCCCTGGTTTACAACTGCCGCTACCACAAACAGATTATGCCGACAATATTTATTGGGTATATGGTCTGGTTCTAAAAGATGAAGTGCCTTTCGATGCCCAAGAAGCAATGCGACGTTTAGCCGAATCTAAAATCGGTACTCGTCCCTTTTTCTACCCTATGCACGAGCAACCCGTATTCCAAAAGATGGGTTTGTTTGATGAAGTTTCTTGTCCTATTGCAGAAAAAATTGCCCGTCGAGGTTTTTATATTCCTAGCGGGATGGCATTAACCGATGAACAAATTTTCCGAGTAGTACAAGTTGTTACGGAGTTATTCAAATGAAGAGAATAATTAAAGCTATTCCTTTTGCACAAAAAACATATCAGTACTTTCAAGAATTAAAATATGAGCGTCGATTTGCAACTTCCTGCTACGGTTGTTTTCGAGGAGTTTTCAATACTTTTGAA
>JANNFJ010000902.1:0-4550 GCA_031379725.1 Calothrix sp. OTE_75_metabat_31 | reverse complement strand
CAACTTACCAGTTCCTTCAATAATTTTCCTAATAATCTCGGTCAGGCATTTACGGTAAACGGTAAGGTCAGCGCCTTTGCTGAATTTTTCTACAATGCTCTAATTGTTAGTGATTCCAAGTCTCTTGGAGAATTCGAGTTATTTAGCTTTGATACTAGCGCTAAAAAAGCTTCTCTCGATGCAGAAATGACAGGCGATACAGTTGCTTATGCCCTCGATACAAATATCAGCCGCGATAATCTTCAGTTTGCTTACCAAGGTATAATTGGCGATGGCAACCACCCAACCAAGGATGTAGATTTCTTCTCAGTATATCTAAATGAGGGTGAGGCAATAACTATTGATATTGATACCATTGCCTCTACTTTTGGTACTAACCTGAGCCTACGAGTGTTTGATAACAAAACTCTTAAAGAGGTAGCCTATAGCGATAATAACGCAGGAGTTGGAGAAGCTCTCAGCAATGATCCTTACTTAAGGTTCCGTGCCCAGGAAGCTGGAGTATACTACATTGGTGTCAGTGCTCAAGAAACAGATAAGTATCTGCCCTGGTTTGCTGGTAGCGGTCAAGGCGTTGGTATTGGCGGTAATTACTCACTAGACATTAGCTTGATTTCTAAGCAGGAAGTTTCTGTCAACGACACCCTATCACAAGCAACAGCAACAGGACTGACGACAACAGTTCCCTTTAGTTACACCGGATACATTGGTGATAACCCAGACCCAAATATTAAGGCTGGTCAGGATATTGATATATTTGCCTTTGAAGGTGCAGTGGGCGATATCTTGGTGATTCAAACTAATAAGCCTGATGACTCGAACTTAAATCCATACGTTCGCTTATTTAATGCGGATGGTGATGAACTGTTTTACGACACTGAAAATGGGAAGTTCGTCGTTCCTCGTACAGGTACATATTACGTTAGTGTCGGTGATAGCAACAATGCTACTTACGATCCAATTGTCAAAGGTACTGCTTCAGATTATGGCTTCACAGGTACCTACGAACTAAAACTGCAACTTAAGCCCAAATCGCTAGAAACTAATAATCTTTTTGAGAGCGCAGTTGATGCATTTAACGCCAACGGTTTTGAGCCGTTTATCTACAAAGGCATCATTGGCGATGACAAAGAACTTGCACCAGAAAGGGATGTAGATTATTTCAAAGTTGAGTTACAAAAAGACCAGAAAATTCAGATTCGCGTTGACTCAAAAGCCTTCCGCGATACTCTGAGTGTTGATAATATCATTTATGAAAATGGTCAGTATCGCTACACAGACAGTTCTGAAGTCATTGGTGCAAATTTAGATTCTTGGGTGCGGGTTTATAATGCTGCTGGCGAACTGGTAGCGCAACAGGTATATCCGATTAGTCCAGAAGAATTTAGCACTGATACTGATTATCTAGCAGCTTTAGAAGCTCCTTCTTTTGTCACTTTTACACCTGAAGAATCTGGTACTTATTATGTGGCGGTTAGTAATTACGCTAATCAGTACAGTAAACCGCGAATTATTAATCAGTCTACTCAAAATCCAGATTCAGTTTATATTATTGGGTTTGACCAATTCGGCGACACTTTTGCAAAAGCTACATCTGTTGTTTTTGACACCGCCAACACCTCGCTGCCATCCTACACAATAACAGGTGGGCTGGGCGATAATCAGGATGTTGAGCCAGGACAAGATGTTGATTTCTGGGCTATTAAACTTAAGGAAGGAGAATCAATTGTTGTCGATGTAACAAGTCTGTCTTCTACCTCTACTCTGGATACCTACCTGCGTTTATTTGATGCTTCAGGCAAACAGTTAGCGTATAGCGATGACCGAAAGTCCCCTCAAGAAGATAAAGAGGGAGAATCATCTGGATATTCCTTCGATTCCTATCTCACCTTTAAAGCAACACAAACCGGAACTTACTACCTAGGTTTAAGCTCTTACGAAGGTAGTTCTTACAATCCTAATCAAGCTGGAAGTAATTTACCAGATGGTGCTACAGGTCAGTATTCTCTCTCAATTACACGGCTTCCTCAAGGGCTGAGTGATGAACAAATAGCGGAGTATCAAACGACAACGGAATTAGCAGAAGCCAGAGAATTTACTGGTATGTATCGCCTGCAAATCCAGCCTGACCCAATTGCCAATGCGATGCCACTCGATACGGGTAACTACTCAGATTTACAGTTTGGCGGTTACTATAAATTCTATTTACATGCTGGTGAGAAGCTAAAGCTGGATATTAACAAACAAAATCCAGAACAAATAAGCTCGCAGAATATAAAACAAGACCCATTTATCTATCTGTTAGACAGTGCAGGAAAAATAATTGCATTTAATGATGACGCTCCTCTTCCTGACGATGAATCTGAATTGCTTCCTTCCCTAGAGTTTATTGCTGCCAAAGCCGGGTACTATTACGCATATATTAATACGCGCAACTCTGAATTAAAAGGTAGCTTCAGTGCCAAAGTGGACTTAATACCTCCGCAGTTAACTGCTGAACTGTCAAGCTTAGAACAAGTAAACGACAGCATTTTAGAAAATGCAACAGTAACAAATATTGTTTCTGGAGAAAACAAATCCTTTACTAAAAATGCCTTCATTGGCGATCGCTATTCTCAGCCCACTTCAAATATTGGCGACATTGACTTCTACAAAGTGGAACTAGCAGCTAATCAAATGTTAAGTGCAGAAGTGCTAGTCGATACGCTCAACTTCCAGTTTACCCCCATGCTGCGCGTGTTTAATGCTGCCGGAGAGGAACAAGCCCAGTCTGTAGCTGAACCACTACCAAATATTTACGAGTATAAAGGAAATTACGATTATTCTGAGAAGGAGTTTACTGACAGTCCCCCAAGAATAGCAAGTTGGTTTAACTTCTTGGCACCGCAAACAGGGACTTATTATATCGGTGTTAGTCATTCTGATAATTCTCAATACAACCCCACAGTTGTTGACAGTGGCAGCAATTCGGATGCTTTTGGAAGCTATACACTAAACTTATCAAGCAGTAAAATACTAACACTGGAGTCCGCTAGCAACAATACCCAAGACAAAGCTCAACAAATTATTCTTAATCCATCCCAATTAACGGCAACCCACACAGGAACTATTGGTGATAGTTCTCAATATTTGCAAGCAAACCTCGATGTAGATTTTATTAAGTTTGACCTCAAGGCAGGCGATAATGTCAAACTCGATTTACAAGTTGTTCAAGGTTTAGGCTACTTTACGCTTGATATCATTGACCCTCAAGGCGATGTTTTTATCTCAGATAGCAATAACTATAATGATACGAACACAACTAAGTCGTTTACCTTTGCAAGTAGAAATACAGGAACATACTACATTCGCCTTAGTAATAAAGAAGAAGTCTTAGGCGTCAAAGACTATAAGCTAGACTTGACTCTAATTCCTAGAAATGAAAGTTTCTACGAAACGATTAGTAATGACTCGATAGCAACTGCAACTGATACCCAGTTAACCTCTAAGAGCCAAGGAACTTTCACTCACGATGGCTTTGTAGGTAATAGTCCCGAATTTATCTTGGGTAAAGATGTTGACCTGTTTAAAGTAGAACTGGCAGCAGGACAATACCTAATTGTTGACGTGGATACAGCAGCGACGAAAGACACGAATCAGCTTGACTCAACAATTCGTCTATTTAATGCCGCAGGTGAGGCAATTGCAACTAATGATGATGGTGTTGCTTATAACGATTTTAAAGTTGATGGCTCCACCAGTGATACACATCACCGTAGCGATTCCTACTTAGAATTTAAGGCAGAAACAGCAGGAACTTATTATGTTGGGATTAGTGATAATAGCAACACAGCCTATGATGCCAAGATAGCTGACAGTAGTCAACAAAGTAACACAGGAGCTTACAAGCTAAATATCATAACAAAGGATGTTGCCCCCAAAAATCCAACTGTTGAACTTCAAGCAGGAAAGGCACCTCAAGTATTAAATGGCAGCAAGTTTACCGTCCCCTTAACAGTAAATATTCGTAAATCTGAAGAAGTTAATTTAGTTCAATTTCAGGGGGTTACACTTTACTTCGACTACGATGCAACTAAAGTTCAACTAAATCAAATTGCGCTTCCAAAAGAATTAGCCGAAAATTGGACGTTGCTTCAAGAAGATACGCGCGGACGAGTAAAATTAATTTTGGAGCGAAAGAATAATCTTACCCAGAAGGAGAATGATAAAAGCGAATTCTCGAATAATGCTTACATTGCCAGCACTAGCGAGATAACCTCAATTGCAATCGCGAATTTGGAATTTACTGCTAAACAAGATATTACCAAGCCAGATTCCATTATTACTCCCCTAAGCGAAGTTTCTAGAGCTTCTGTTAGTGGTCGCTTGCTATCGTTTGCTAACTTAGAAAAAACATTAAGCAGCATCAGTGGTAATATTTTTAACGATGCTGACGGCGATGGTATTAAAGATGTCAATGAATCTAACCTTACTGGTTGGCAGGTTTATATCGATAGCAATAATAACGCTAAATTTGATACTAACGAAACTAGTGTTATTACAGGCACTCA
>JANNFJ010000882.1:0-2537 GCA_031379725.1 Calothrix sp. OTE_75_metabat_31 | reverse complement strand
GTTTGTTATTATTAATTGTTGTTTTGATAATGTTGAATTGATTATTTTCAAGTGAATCGATTTTTATAAATGAAACTGGCATTTGTGTTAATTCTACGGTAAGGCCTACAGGATTCCAAAGCCAAATACGAATCCAAATTGGTTTCCCGATATCTGCAGTTTCGATAACAGGCTGTATGGTTCCCTGAAGTCCAAAATGTGTACTTCCTTGCGTATAAGCCATCGGTCCGTATTGCTGCAATGAAACCGTATCTAACATTATATCAATTTGCAAATTCAATTGATTGCCTGTATTATTTACTACAGCACCGGTAATAAAATCAAAAAGAAATTTTATTTCATGAGTTCCCGCAAGAGCGACAGTGTAAACGCTTACTCCGGTATCCCAACGATTGTCAGGATCGTAGTTAAGTCCAGTGCTATCGTTGTTACATTTAAAAGTTGATTGACCATTACCATAAGCCCAACTTGTAGATGGAGAACTTGCCCTAACCTTATAATGAGGGTCGCCTAAAGCATCGAGTGGGTAGTTGCTGTAGATATACTCCTTATCCCAGCCACGGGAAGAAAATAAACTTGTATCGTTATAAAGTGTATATCCTTCCTGTTCGAATATTTTGCTAATTATAAACATAGCATAAGGCATTGGTACCAGGCAATTAATATTACTTGGTGCCGGAGCATTGGCTGCATTGAGAAGAAAGTTATTAATGGTGAAATCGAAATTGTTAAGATACCCTTTGAAATCTAAATTTTTGTCGCCATAAAAATCAGGGTTGTATACCATAGGAAAACAAACGCCGGCTGTCCAGTCGTGTGATGTATCATATAAACTTTGAACTATTGGAGCAACGTTTAATGGATCGGGATCAATTAAGATGTCACCACCATAATCTACTTCTTCAAGTTTTTTCTCTAGGTTATCAAATATTTCTAAACCAATACGGAGATAACCGCCAATTTTTTTTGTACCCGGCCTATCAATATACAGTTTTGCTTCGCGCCAAAAGCTTCCGTTTTTTTCGATGTACACTTTATACTCCCATTCTTTAAATGGGTCAAAATCTAATTTATGAGAAAAGTTGAGAAGTAAATCGTTTTCCGGGCAACGTTCAAATTCGATAGGAAAAGTATAACCACCGCCTAATAAATTTTCGCTGAATGCGGGTTGTAAAAGATCCCACTGCAGTGAGAAGCCTGCAGGTAGCTTTAAATACTCTGTACCGATTCGTATTGCTATCATGGTGTATAGCTGTGGTTAAGGAAGCGGTAACGGTATTCGAATTCGACTTGATAGCCTGTTTTTTCATCGTCGTAAATATTAAAAGTACCGGGAAGTATTTCAATGGGCAGGAACTGTGAACCGTCGTCTTCATACAGATATTCGGCAAGTCTTAGATCGCGCATCCAATTGGCAAGTTCTTTACTCTCGAGCCAGGTGCCGGTGGCAATTTTGGGCTGTTCGGTCATATTTGCCATACTGCTGGATCCTGCTTTAACGTCATAATAGGATGAAACAAAGTTATTGCTGGTTGTGTGGTTATAGTCGGCATTAAATTTTTCATTGCCGGTAAAGTAAAAGGAGTCTTCTCCTCCCCTGCTGTTTTTCCATAAAATCTTCCTGGTTTTGTTATACGGAGTACGGTCAATTACAAAGCGACGGATTTCGGTAATTGGGTTATTGCTGTTGTCTTCAATTACTACCTCGTAATACCATACGGTGCCGGTTGCATTTGCTGCTATGTTAAGTGCAGCATAAGAACATGGTACGCGCCAGCATAAAATATCCCAAGCGGGTACGGTACCGCTTGCTGTTGTTATTCTATAATTTGAAGTTGTTCCATCTTGATAGGTAAGGGTGACGTGAGTTTTAAAATTGACCGGCTGTGGTGATACAGCGAGAAAAGATAAAAACTCCTGCATACCAATTAATGTACGTTTTGATGTTGGAGCACACGTAAGATATTGACCATTATAATTAACGAGCCAAATATTTGACTGGTATTTATCAAAGGCATTGCCGCCCGGGAGCATATAATAATTGTATGGGTAAAATGTAAGAGCTGAACCTTCAACGGCTAATGGGCTGCCTCTCCACTCCTGAATTGAATAGGAATAATTTGCCAAAGAATAATTGCGTAGCAATGCTGTTGCACCATAAGAAGGCCAGTAAATAGTGGTTTCAGTATAATAAGCATGAAGGCGTTCAGAGAAATTATTAAACCCTGAACCGTATTGCCAAAAAGGTGCAAGGGTTGTTGTGCCACTTACATCGCTGGTGATGGATAATTCTATAGAGAATCTGGAATCTGTATAAACCGATCCATCAGGATAAAACTCGAACTGATCGCGCGAGAATTTTATATAATCAGGATAGTTAGTAAGAACTGCTGCCATTTACCACCAAAGGTTTGTATCGATTGT
The DNA here is from genome assembly GCA_031379725.1 of Calothrix sp. OTE_75_metabat_31. Lineage (GTDB taxonomy): Bacteria > Cyanobacteriota > Cyanobacteriia > Cyanobacteriales > Nostocaceae > JANNFJ01. The sequence continues at coordinate 113 of JANNFJ010000882.1, read as the reverse complement.
GAGATGAATAGGATTTCCGTAGGTGAACTCGAGGGAATATCCATAGAGGTTGTCGTTTTGTTGTGGTCCGAGCTGAGTGTATTTTAAACGGTCCCAGTCAATTTCGTTGAAGG
>JANNFJ010000847.1:0-2874 GCA_031379725.1 Calothrix sp. OTE_75_metabat_31 | reverse complement strand
CGGTCAGCGGGTCGTTGCGGGTCAACGTCTTATGCAAGCAGCAAGTGATATGTTTCTTGGTTGGTGCAAGAGTAATCAAGGGCATGATTTCTATGTGCGGCAATTGCGGGATATGAAGGTTGGCGTTAACATCGAAGATTTATCCAGTTCTGAACTTCGAGGATATTCTGCATTGTGTGGTTGGGCACTTGCCCGCTCTCATGCTCGCTCTGGCGACCCTGCAATGATTAGTGGTTATCTTGGTAAAAGCGATACCTTTGATTTAGCGATCGCAAATTTTGCTGTTGCTTATGCCAATCAGACCGAGCGCGACCATCAAGCACTTGTAACTGCGTTGAAATCTGGACAGATTGCAGCAGTTGAAGAAAAATAGGATAGCTTATAGATTACATTTTGCCGACTGTATAATATAATTCATAGTTTGAGAGATTGTTTGACTTCGTTGTCAGCCCGACAGGGATTGCAAATCCCTGTCTAATAGCAAAAATCCATTAAAAATGGATTGAGAAGCGGAAGCGCTAAGTATGTGTGATTATGATGGGCGCTTAAGTATATTTGCGTATTTTTTATACATGTGTAATATATGGATAAGAGACTAATATTTTGACACTCTCAGCCCTAAAGGGACTGAGATTCTGCTGACAGAACAAGCTTGAGAAGAGGTTTCTTACTCGAAACGTTCCACAACTTAATTCTCGCTACGCTCGTCAAGGTGCGTCTACCCAGTAAGCCTAAGTCTATGCTTAGATTGCTGGCTACTTTTCTAAGAATATTTGCACTACCGTTTAAATCGGCATTCACAATTAGTCCGGTCTTTGTCCGATACAATCCACGTTTTACTCGCTTTCCCGACGCTTTCCACCCCTCTGGTTTGTGACCATATACGGGTAGGGAGTCTCCATCTAAGTAGCTAGCTTTTGACGTGTAAGATTCTTCGGTTTCTTGAAATCTGATGCCGTGCAAGTCGCACAATTGGGCTAGTCGGTCTTTGAGTTTGCCCAGTGGCATCTGCACAAACTTTTGGTTATTTGTTCTACCCATATTAGAACTAGTTTTAAATCCTTCGTTCCACCCAATTACCAACGTACCAATACCATATTCCAAACAGTGGTCAACAATTAGTTTGGCTGCTTTATTGATACCGTCCCTCATTTGGTGATTGCGTTTACGGGTTACTCGGTCTAGCCATTCATCCCAGTACGCTTGTGGTTTCCCTTCCTTACGAGTAGCTACTTTCTTGTTCCATAATTGGTTAAATGCCTTCATGTCACGGGCATCAATTAACAAGGAATTACCCAAGGTATCAACGCAAGCTGCTAGATTGTCGGCTGTTCCGAGGTCAATAGATAGAGCTTGATTAATATCTAAATCGTGTTTTTGCTTTTCAACCTCGTAAGACATTTCAAGGTAGAAAGCACCATTCTTAGGAAGAATGGTAAACTCTTTAACCTTTGACATATCTAGATTTGACGGCACTGGCAAGAAAAACTCAGATACACCAAACCATCTTTTAATTGTTAGTCCTAACGAAAATCTAAGTTGACCATCTATTAATGTAGGTTTTTGACCGCCACTGTTAGGGTAGGCAACTTTGAATAGTTTAGAACCTGTTAAATAGTTTGGGGCTTGCGGTCTAAAGTGTAACTGCCCTTTGAAAAACAAATCGCGCAATCCTTTAAACGATTTAAATGCCTCTGTCACTGACATCAAGCATTGTTGTGCAGGTATTGAAGGCAAGGATTGAGCAACCATTGATTTACTTACTGAATCTTCGTAAATCAAATCAAATTTACCAGTTAGTATCTTGTTAGTTTTGAAAAAATACTGACGAGCATAGTAAATCCCATTGTTATACAGCTTTCCTGACTGCTGGCACAAATATTCTAATATTGCCTTCGTTCCCTCGTCCGGGTGCAGCAAGACTTGCTGCACCCCCATAGACTTTTTAACTTTACTCACCGCTCGACTCCGGTTAGTTGACACCTACATAGTAATCTACTACATTAGTAGATGTCAAGCAATTGGTCAACTAGGTTTTATGTTAGAAAAAGACGACTACAACAGTCATAATCATGTAAAGTTTTTGATTAATTATCACTTCGTATGGATACCCAAACGACGGAAAAAAGTACTCAAAGGAGAGATAGCAACTAGGGCTAGGCAGATATTCGCAGAATTAGCAGTAGAGAAAGGATGGGATATTTTGGCTTTAGAAGTTGCGCCAGACCATGTACATCTATTTATTAGTGTGAAGCCGACAGATACCCCTCACTTAGTCGTGAAAGCATTTAAAGGGCGGTCTAGCTTTTACCTGAGAAAAGAGTTTCCAGAACTAAAAAAACTACCGTCATTATGGACTAGTAGTTACTTCATAAGCACAGCAGGTAATGTTAGTAGTGAGGGTATTAGGCGATATATTGAAGACCCGCACCACAGTATCAATTAATATAGAAAGACCACGGCGACTAAAGTCGCTCGTGTCGCTTATATCTCAGGGCTAAAGCCACTGAGTTTTACGCATACCGCGCAGTCTTATAAATAACGGTCGTAGGGGCACGGCAGTGCCGTGCCCTTATGACTATTTGGATGTATATTAAGTCTTAAGAGGAGGCTATTTTTTGGTAAGACTAATACAGTAATACTAAGATAAACTCGGGTCGTCAGATTTTTTGATTTTTTGCAAGATTTCTTGAACGCGGTTGACCCGCTCGTTACGGTTCTGTGCCTTAAATATATTTAAGGCTTTATCTAGGGACGCGATCGCTTCCTCTTTTTTGTTGGTTTGTAATAGCACTTGCCCCATGTACATCAACGCATCTCCATATTCGGGGTTAATTTCCAGGGCTTTGCGAAATTCTCCTATAGCATCGTCCC
>JANNFJ010000846.1:0-10144 GCA_031379725.1 Calothrix sp. OTE_75_metabat_31 | reverse complement strand
CCCTGGTTGTCTTCCGGGTTGTTCTTGTGCGACAAGCAATGGGTTCGTGCGTGCTTCTGCTTGGGTTGCGAAGGAAGTAGCGCTTAAACCAATAACGACGACACTAGCTAAAATTGAGAGTTTTTTGAGTTGCATTGCTTGTTGACTGAATTTTTCTCGGTTGATAACATCATCTTAGTCAGCCATACACGAAAAGGACATTTGAAAAAAGTCACGATTATAAGGGTGACTTAAGTCATAGTTGCCCTTATTACAAATTGCACTGGTTCTTTTTTAGGCTATGGGTTATTAATAAAGCAGGTTAGCGAATGAAACATCAATATATATATTTTGGTAAGGGAAAGGGGAAAATATAAAAAGCCCTTTCCCTTTTTTCTTTTAACTCTCCCTTAATTTTATTTATGAACCGTCCAATCCAAATTAAAAATCATCCATTTCGATTTCTACTTTATTTGGAGTGGGTTCTACTAGCTATGGCTATTTTAGGGGCACTCGAGCCGAGTCGTCCTGGAAGGCATTTCTCGAATCAGTTTCCAGAATTAACTATTTTTAGTTTGATTCTTTTTGGTTTAATGGGGTTACGGTTGCCAACTGGTAAGCAAGTCAATAAAGTTGCCTATACAGCTTGTGAAGTTTGCTTAATTTTAATAACTATTTTTTTTGGTGGTCGTGCATCTCGGCTTTTTCCCTTTATTTATCTAATTTTAATGACTCGAAGTTGTCTAATTTTTCAACTTCCCGGTCGGATAGCAGTCACCATATTATCATTTACTTTATTTCTGCTGACAACTTTTCGCAAATTTCAAAGTTTCCCTCTACCACCTGGAGGACAAGAGCGATTTCGTTTTTTTTCCTTCAGCTTTGTAGTATTATTTGGACTAGCTTTAGTTTTTGTGCTGCTGTTAATGAATACAATGGTATCGGAACGGCAGGGTCGAGAAAAGCTTGCGGTTGCTAATGAAAAACTGCGTGAATATGCATTAAGAATCGAAAATCAAGCAACTCTCGAAGAACGCAATCGCATTGCGAGAGAAATTCATGATTCTTTAGGGCATTCGCTGACGGTATTAAATTTACAATTGGAGACAGCTTTAAAACTTTGGCAATCAAATCCCGTGAAAGCGCAGAGTTTTTTAAAACGGGCAAAAGAACTTGGTTCGGAAACACTCCAGCATGTGCGGCAATCTGTTTCAGCAATGCGTTCGTATTCTGTACTCGAAGAATCGTTAGATAGTGCTATTTTTGGATTGATTGAAGATTTTCAGCATTCGACTAATATTAAATTTGATTGCCATATCGAATCGCTACGATTGCCTGATGAGATTAATACAGCAATTTATCGTATTATTCAAGAATCTGTTACTAATATTTGCAAACATGCTCAAGCAACAGAAGTTAAACTACAATTGACTGTGATAGCGGCGGGTTTACATTTGTTGATTCAGGATAATGGAATCGGATTTAACTTGAGTCAAAATACAACCGGATTTGGTTTGCAAAGTATACGCGATCGCACTTTAGCAATTGGGGGTGAGCTTAATATTGAAAGTTCTCCAGGTCAGGGTTGTAAAATTGAGATTGAAATTCCGATATCTGGGTTGTAATTATGAGTAAATATATATAATACCGCAAATGAGTAATATCAAAGTTTTGCTTGTTGATGACCAAAGCCTAATTCGAGAAGGATTAAAAGCACTATTAGAACTTGAAAGCGATTTAGAAGTTATTGGAGAAGCTGAAAATGGTCGAGATGCAATTAATCTAATTGCCAAACTTCAGCCCGATGTAGTCTTAATGGATATCCGAATGCCAATTATGGATGGTGTCGCCGCAACAAAAGAAATTCGTTCCTTATTTAGCAATGTGAAAGTTTTGGTCTTGACGACATTTGATAATGATGAATATGTAACGGCAGCTTTACAAAATGGGGCAATGGGTTATTTACTCAAAGATACACCCTCGGAAGAATTAGCTGTAGCAATTCGTGCAGTTAATAAAGGATATACCCAACTAGGTCCGGGAATTGGAGCTAAATTGATGACACAATTTTCTTCGACTAATGTAAATCAAACACTTCCAGCTAGTTTAGCAGAGCTTACACCCCGTGAAAAAGATGTTTTACGATTGATTGCTAGCGGTGCAAATAACAAAGAAATTGCTCAAAAATTATTTATCTCGGAAGGAACAGTTAAAAACCACGTTACAAATATTTTAAATCGTTTGCAACTACGCGATCGCACTCAAGCCGCTATCTTCGCAAATTCGTTTTTATCGCATTTGGAAGGAGAGTAGGGAGTGGGGGAGAAGACACAAGGGGCACGATACCCAAGTGCCCCTACGGCTATAACCTGTTATAACATTAAGAACAAACTCATACATTCTTTACGTAAAATACCACCGATAACTCGAATATTTCTAAAGCTTTTGGCAATAACTTCTTCACAGGATATATTAATTTGCGATTGCTTAACTTCTATCAAATCTTGAATCGAGGCACCGTAGACAATTTCCGATATTCCTGCCCACACGCAAGCTGTTGCACACATCGGACAAGGTTCACCTGTCGTATATATAATATATCCTGCCAAAGAAGGATTTTTTATTTTTGCAGTTAAGGTATGAATTGCATTAATCTCCGCATGTGCGGATGGGTCATTATCGCTTCGCACGGTATTATGGGCAATAGCGACGATTTCACCATCTTTGACAATTACCGCACCATAAGGGGAATCACCTTTTTTTGCTGATTCGAGTGCAACGCACATAAAATCTTCGTTATTCATTGTTTATAAAATGATAAAGAGCGATAATTTTTCAGATTATCGCAATTTGTGGGAGTTAGTTACCTTTATTTAACGGTCGGGTCGCTTATGTTACTGAGTAGAGAAAAAACTGATTTCTACTTAAAAGACCTCGAAACAACAGCAGGTAAAGTTATTAACTTAACGATTGCTGGACTTGTGTTGATTTCATCAGGAATTTTTGTTGCAGATACTTACAATTTGCCGAATGAAATACGGGAGTACTTGCATGTAATTGACACTATAATTTTGATGATTTTTGTTGTCGAATATGGTTTAAGGCTGTGGAGTACTGAAGGCAAAATTAAGTACTTGATTAGCGTTTATTCCATCATCGATTTAATGGCAATTCTACCGTTTTTGATTGGCATCGGTGATATTAGCTTTATCCGTTTATTTCGTTGGTTTCGGATTCTACGCTTGATTCGATTTATCGATCGGAAATATTTGTTTGGCATTAGTAGTGAAGATGGTGTAATTTTTGCACGAATTTTATTTACTTTGTTTGTAATTATTTTTGTTTACTCAGGTTTAATTTATCAATTTGAGCATCCTGCGAATCCAGATGTATTTAAGACGTTTTTTGATGCTTTCTATTTTTCAGTAGTGACAATGACGACCGTGGGATTTGGTGATGTAACTCCAGTTTCCGAATTTGGCAGGTTGCTGACGGTGCTAATGATTTTAACGGGAATTGCCTTGATCCCTTGGCAAATAGGGGATTTGATTAAGCGATTGGTGAAAACTACAAACCAAGTGGAAGCGGTTTGTTCGGGTTGCGGTCTAGCGTTTCATGATGTCGATGCTTTATTTTGTAAAAGGTGTGGAACAGATTTGAAGAATGAAGTATAAAGGGTAAAACTAATTAGGTTGTTGCGGACAATTAATTGTCGGGTGCTTCCCAACTTCGTGATACACAAACGTATCGGGGGGGCTAATTAAAAAGATGGTGCGTTACGCTGTCATTTGCAAAAATGGTGCGTTACGCTGTCGTTGGGAAAGATGGTGCGTTACGCTGTCGCTAACGCACCCTACGGTGTAGCTCATTATACAAGATTTGATTTAAAATTTAGTGGTGTGAGGCGAGTAAAATGAAAAGATGGAAATTTTTTGTTGTAATTGTTGGTTTGGGAAGTGCTGTAAATTGTTTGCCTGCCAATGCCAAAACTTTAACACCCCCAAAAATTGCAGTAAATGTTGGTATTCCATCACCAAATATTATCAATGATGCGGTTGTATATTTTAAAAAAGGGATTGTACTGTATCGTTCGGGTGATAAACGTGGTGCGATCGCAAGCTACAATCAAGCTCTAAAGCTGAATCCCGAATTAGCCGCAGCTTACTACAATCGCGGTATTGCTCGCACCGATTTAGGCGACAATAAAGGTGCAATTGCTGACTATAACCAAGCTTTGAAGCTAGACCCCGAATATAGCGATGCTTATAACAATAGGGGAAATGCCCGCCGCGAAATTGGCGATGCAAAGGGGGCAATCGAAGACTATAATCAAGCATTACGTCTCAATCCTCAAGATGCCGAAGCTTATAATAACCGAGGTATTACCCGCTATCATCTGGGCGACACGCAAGCAGCGATAGCCGATTATAACCAAGCATTACAAATTAATCCTCAATTAGTTGATGCTTATTTGAATCGTGGCAGCGTCCGTGCTGATTTGGGTAACGCAAAAGAGGCTATTGTTGATTTTAATCAAGCGTTGCAAATCAATCCCAAAGATTCGCAAGCATATTACAACCGAGGCTTAACTAAGCGCGAAACTGGCGACATGAAGGGTGCAATACAAGACTACACCCAAGCGTTGCGAATCAATCCAAACTTTGTCGATGCCTATAATAATCGTGGAAGTACGCATTTACGAATGGGTGATACGTACAGGGCTATCGCCGATTTTAACCAAGCTATCCAACGCAATCCCAAGCTTGCCGAAGCATATTATAACAGGGGTACGGCTCAGTCAAACCTGGGTAATCAACAAGGTGCAATTCAAGACTTTAGTAAAGCATTACAAATTGACCCTAACCTTCCCCAAGCTTACGGTAACAGAGGAGTTGCCCGGTTTAATCTCGGCGACAATAAAAGCGCGATCGCTGATTTACAAAAAGCTGCTCAAATGTTCCAAGAATTAGGCTTGACAGACGAAGCTAAACATGCAATAAAAATCATTCAGAGGTTTGGGGGAATTAAGGGAGTAGGGAGAAATTTTTAAGAGTATTCCAATTAAAAAAATATCCAAAGTCGATATCGTAGGACAGGCGTCTCGCCTGTCCAAAATATATCTAGACAGGCGGGACGCCTATCCTACGGGACTTCTCCCTACTCCCCTCTTCTTAGCGTTACTATGTCTATGTCTTGATTAATGTATAAATATGGCTACAACAATTTACGTGAGTGTGAGTGGTAATGATGGTGCTATAGGTAGTCAACAAGCACCACTGAAGACGATTACAAGGGCGTTACAGATAGCCACGGCAAGTAATATAATTCAAATTGCCGATGGTAATTACAATGCTCAAAGCGGTGAAAAATTTCCTTTGGCAATTCCCAGTGGAGTCACTATTGCTGGTAATGAATCAAACAAAGGCACGAACATTATAATCGAGGGTAGCGGACAATACCTTAGTCGCACCTTTGCTGCCCAGAATATTACTATTATCATGGCAAGTGGTGCGGAGTTACGGGGCGTAACTGTCATTGGTTCGGGGAGTCGTGGCAGTGGTGTTTGGATAGAATCAACTACACCATTGATAGCAAATTGTACGTTTACTAAGTGTAAGCGCGAAGGCGTATTTGTGACAGGTGATGCTAACCCCATTATTCGGGATAGTATATTTACTGATAATGCCGCAAATGGAATTGCGATCGCCAAGAATGCCAAAGCTGATGTTCGCAATAATGCTTGTTTTAAAACAGGTTTTGGAATAGCCATTAGCGATACTGCATCACCAACACTGACGAATAATCAAGTTTACGAAAATCGTTCGGGGATGGTTATTTCGAGCGATTCACGTCCGATTTTACGCAATAACACATGCGATCGCAATATCCAAGATGGCATAACGGTTATTGGGAATGCCTTACCAGATATTGGCACAATCAGCAGTCCTGGAGGGAATATTTTCCGCAATAACGGACAATTTGATTTACAAAATGCGAGTACCAACAAACTCGTTTCCGCAGGGAATCAAGTTGAACCTGCTAAATGTAAAGGTAATATCGAGTTTATTGGCAGTCAAGTTCCCACACCCGCGCCAAATCCAACTCCAACCCCTCCACCTCCAACACCCATACCAAATCCAATACCAACTCCCCCACCTCCAACCCCTATACCAGTACCAATACCCGTACCCCCACCAAACCCGACTCCAGTACCCACACCAATACCCGAACCTGAACCCGAACCGATTCCGGAACCTGCACCCATACCAACACCGATACCAGTACCAATTCCTGTACCAGCACCAAACCCGACTCCTACACCTGCACCAGTTAGCGAATTAACTGATACTCGGGGACATTGGGCAGAGGAATTTATTCGAGAATTGTACAAATTGGAAATAGTTACGGGATTCCGCGATCGCACTTTTAAACCCGATGCGACCATGACGCGATCGCAATATGCGGCTTTAATCGTTAAAGCTTTTAATCCACCAAGCAAACGGCAAGCAATCAAATTTAAAGATGTTCCCGAAAGCTTCTGGGCATACAAAGCCATTCAACAAGCATATCAAGGACAGTTTCTATCAGGATATCCAAATAACTCGTTCCGTCCGAATGAAAATATTCAGCGAGTCCAAATTATAGTTTCCTTAGTAAATGGATTGGGATTAATTGCGAGTGCAGCTAAAGCTTTAAAATCCTACGATGATCAAGGGAATATACCTAACTACGCGAAAGATGAAGTCATCGCCGCTACCGAAAAACGAATTATTGTTAATTATCCCAACACCAAGCAACTCAACCCAACCCGCGAAGCAACACGCGCTGAAGTCGCAGCAATGGTGTATCAATCTTTGGTTGATGCCCGACGTGTAGTGGTGATTAATTCACCTTATATTGCATGAACGAGGGGGGTAGGAATTTAAGAACCATTATGAACTTTTTAAAAAATTAAATCTCGTAGGATAGGCATCTCGCCTGTCCTACAAGTTACTCCAGGTCACCTGTTTGCTGGAATATTTTCCAAGTTTCAAGATACAGCTAAAGAAATAAGTTTGTATACTAGTACAAAATAACTATGAATTGGCATTCATTAAAGGAACTGATTCAGGTTACTATTTCCACTAAAATGCTCAGTAATGTTGCCATTTCTTCTGGTACTCGATATAACTTTAAGTCTTCAGTCATTTGTTTTTCTTGACGATTATAGGTACCAAATCGCCAATCTTCCCCCGTTGTCACTGCTCCATATAAAATAGGTGTGTCAGAATCAGTCCATTGATCTAGAGCAATTAATTCAACTGCGAGTTGGGTAAATCCTTTGCTTAAATCAGCTTGTTTAGCTTCTACTACCAGTAATCCTTTACCTTTATTTATGTAGTAGTCTAGACTACCTTTAAGTCTTTCGTTAACACTAATTGGATATTCAATATTTAGCTGAGTTTGGGTGATTTCGCAAACTTCTAAAAGGATAGGAGCAATAATTACTTGTTTGCGAGCATCTTCACTCAAAAGTTTAACTCGTCTAAGGTTGCGCTCTATAATGGCAGTAAGTTCAGCTACCGTATTTAAATCAGACTTATGAATTGGTAATTGCAGCCTTTCTCTGGTGTAGGTACACCCTAGCTCGGCTAAAATATCTTCTGGAGAGAAACCTAGCTTAAAGTATTCACTAAAAGTATAGGTTTGATTGGGTTGAAGAATCCGGGGACGATTCATAAAAATACTCGGTATGCGGGAAACTCAGGTTTCTAAACCTGAGAGGGAAGCGACGCGTTCGCGCAGCGTCTTTGAAGGAGAAACGGTTTTAACCGCAGTGGTAATTAGTCCAATAGAGCGTCTGATAATAGTATTTAATATTTTTAATATAGCGTTTCCTAATCACATGAGGTACATGATAGCCCTTTTACTGCAACCGGGGAGGGGTTTGGCGTGGTGTTATTGCACCTCGCTGAACCGGGAAATACCATATCTATAATCAGCTTATACCAATTATATGTGTTAGCGAACGCGAGTGCGTGTCCTCTTAGGACTCAGCTAGCCCAAAGGGCTAGCTGCATAGAATTTTACCCCACACGCCAGTCGCTCATGGGGGAAACCCCCAAGACCGCGCTGGCTCCCCTTAATCCCCTAAGCGCGCTTCGTGGAGGGGAAAATCAAGTTCCCTCCCCGCGCTTCGTGGAGGGTTAGGGTGGGGTTCTATATTATGCAGCTTCATATTAAACTGGTATAACTCGCGTACTCTATAAAGCGAGCTAGAAGCAAGCCCGAAGGGCACGCTGCGCGAACGCACTACAATGGTATTCTTATGCACACCGCACGATACTAGACTTTAGGGGATGAATCAGCCCTGCTTTCTGAAGGGGAGTTGGGGGGATATAAATCTTTAAGAGTATTCCAAAAAAAATATCCAAGTAAAAGTCTCGTATATTGGTGTCTCGCTAGTCTTACAAACACATAGGACACGAGACGGCTATCCTACGGATCATTTATTTCTTGGATTACTCTAACCGAGCAGTATTAGGTCGGGCGGGATGACCAACTTGCGTCATAATGTTTTGTAGGTTTGTTTAAGTAAATATCGAGTTTGCTTTGCTTTTAAATATAAATTTATATCAAAATTATTATGAATCAGTATTTTGCAACAGTTGCTCGCGGTTTAGAAGCGCTGGCTGCGAAGGAGTTAGAGCAATTGGGCGCTTATTCTGTGCAGCCTGGATTTTGCGGTGTTGCTTTTGAAGGCGATCGCACTCTCCTTTACCGCGTCAACCTCTGGGCAAGGCTACCATTCCGAATTTTGATGAAACTCCATCATTTTCCTTGTCGAGATGCAAAAGCTCTCTATCGCGGCATCCAAACCATCGATTGGGAAACCTACCTAACCCCCGACCGAACATTGGCAGTAAATGCCACGGGCAAAAACGAACAACTCAACCATACACATTTTACAGCGCTCCAGGTCAAAAATGCCATCGTCGATCAACAGCAGGAAAAGTTTGGTGAGCGTTCGGATGTAGAGCTAAATGAACCCGATGTACGGGTTAATGTTCATATCGACCTTGACTTTTGTACCGTCAGCCTCGACAGTTCGGGAAATAGTTTACACCGCCGAGGCTACCGTCCTGCTGTTGGATCTGCTCCCCTCAAGGAATCTCTAGCGGCTGCTTTGATTCAACTTTCAGGTTGGCAGCCCGAACAAATGTTTTATGACCCGCTTTGTGGTTCTGGCACTTTACCTCTGGAAGCTAGCTTAAAGGCACTCAATATTGCACCGGGACTATTCCGCGATCGCTTTGGGTTTGAAACCTGGCTCGACTTTGACCTGTCGCTGTTAGAAAAGCTCATAGAAGAAGCCAAAGCTAGTCAAATAGATACCTTGCCCGCGCCAATTTGGGGAAGTGATACCGATGAAGATGTAATAGAGATGGCAAACACAAATGCTAAAAACTGCGGTGTTGATAGTCATGTTTGGTTTTCGCAAATAGAGCTGAACGAAGTTGTCGCACCTACAGACAGCGGGGTATTATTTTGCAATCCACCTTATGGGGAAAGGCTGGGGCGAGATAGCGACCTGGGGGAATTTTACAGACTTTTGGGTGATGTGCTAAAACACCGTTTTAAAGGCTGGACTGCATTTGTTCTAAGTGGTAATAAGGAACTGTCACAATCGATTGGGCTGAAATCATCCCAGCGGATTGCAGTATACAATGGCACATTGCCCTGTCAGTTAATGAAGTATGAGATGTACTAGGTCGGTATAAATAAAGCGTGCTTTTTGAAAATCGTCCCTATACTGCAAGGGATAGCTTTAGATCCCCCCAACCCCCGTTAATATTAATTTGCACATATCTAATTGACGTAAATAGTTATTTGTGTGTGTATTCTGCTACAAAAAAATCTATAAAAAAATCAAATTATCGTAATTATTTTACTGATAGAGTAATTAAAAATAAACGGGGAAGCGAATGACAAAAAATCCCTTTGACCAATTTTCCAAACAGCTTTTTGAAGCATTTTTAAGTCCTTTAGGAGAAGTAAGGATTAATTATGAAGTTCCTGGAGAACCTCGGTTTATTGATATCCTGTTTGACCGCTTCTAAATGCTTGGACAGAATTACCCATGAGTGGATAGATATGTACAAGCAGAACTCCACGGTATAAGTTT
>JANNFJ010000824.1:0-2444 GCA_031379725.1 Calothrix sp. OTE_75_metabat_31 | reverse complement strand
CGGACGATTAGTACAACTGCGAAGTCGATGCTGTAAGATTAATAGCGTGCTTTCGATACCTTCGTGAATATCAACAGGTTTCAGATCGGCTTCATCGAGCCTTGAAAAGTTTCGCAACGACAGTACAATATCGCGGATACGTTTTGCACCAAAGCGCATCGAACTTAAAGTTTTAGGTAAATCTTCAATAATAAAATCTAAATCAATTTCCGCGACCAATCCCGCAATTTCTGAGCTATTATTGGGATGCTGCTTGTATAGGTTAATTAGAGTTAATAAATCTTCAAAATATTCACTGATATAATCAATATTGCCATTAATAAAAGTTATCGGGTTATTGATTTCATGGGCAATCCCGGCAATCAATTGTCCGAGACTCGACATTTTCTCAGTTTGAATTAGCTTGGCTTGAGTATGTTGTAACTCTGAAAGCGCTTCTTCTAACTTTTGTGCTTGAGATTCGGCTGTTTTCAAAAGCAACTCTTGAATTTTAAAGCCGTCCTCTAACTGCCTTTGCTGCTGTGTAAGTTCTTCGGCTAACTTTTTTGCATCATCCAAAGCACTGTTACGAGTTTGCAGTAAAAACAAAAAATCTACAATTGGATCGTGAATTGCAAAATCTTTGAGTTTTAAACCCATAGTAGAAAGCGTTGCGGTATCTGTAACCCAAACTGAACACAGAAAAAACATTACAGACTCTGCTTCGTGATATAACATTTGTCCCTTGAGTTGCATACCGTTATACAGTGACTCGAATAAAAAGAGCGATCGCGTTTGTTTAACAAATGCGATAAAATCGAATTGAATCTTCGGACGGTTAATTTTGAAGTGTTCCTCAAGCCGACTACCAATAACTAACTGAGGATGAACCCGTTGCAATACTTCTCCAACCTGGATAATCTCCCGATTGTGATTGAAAACAAGATGAAATGGAAAAGCTTGAGCAAATAATTCGGGTGAAAGACTAAACTGGGGAGAAGTCATCGCTTATCAATTAGGCTTATATTGAATGACAAAAGTATCATTTTCATCACCCTCTTGCCGACTTTTAGTTTGTGTAATATTTACCTCAGTATTAAATTTTGTACCTAAACCCTTGACTAACCCAAAAACCATCGGTGCAAGTCCTTCACGAGACGAATTGTAGTGCAAGGTAAGTGAATCGGCTTCAAGTTCGCTGCAATCAAAGGATGGTGGTTGAAGTTGAGGAAAACTTACACTTACCCTTGCATGAAGTTCATCAAGATTCTGTAAAAATTCGGGGAGATTATCGCCCCCCATATCCATAATTTCTCCGTAGCCATTTTTACCAGTATAATTAACCCAAAACTCACCGAAAGCCTGCATAATTTCAGATGCAGACAAACCCAAAACTATGCTGGCAGCTTTCACCAAACGGTGAGTTAAATCATCGGGATAAGCTTCCATACTCAAAAAATTATCGACATCAATCTCAGCCTGAAGTCGAATTGCTTGCCAGGTTTCTTCACCAAAGCCAGCGCATACCATATCATGAATAGCTTGATTAACTAAACCGTACATACTGGTTCTCCTAAGACGTTTGGTGTATCCAACTTAGGATTCCCAGTTGATGAAGAAAATTAACATTTTTTCAAAGCGGCTTCTTGAGGCTGTGGGTATCTTTTAAGAAGTCTGGAGTCTAGCCCAATATTGTAGTCAGTACAATTGGTTTAAAAATTAAGCTTCTACTCTTTCAGCCGTAGAAACCGAAGTTTGAACTTTAATTTAGAGGCATAAGTTTGAGGGAGTTAGTATTAGAGAATAGACATCTGGCAGAAATTAATTATGTGTTACCCGAAAGCCTTGGTAGGGGCGCTCATGCTTGCGCCCTTACATCATTTTTGGAGATGTCTAATGGGGTAGCAGGGCAGGTGGGAAGGTAAGGAGATAAACTTTTTCTCTCCTACTTTTCCCCCACCATCTTACCTTCCCTGATGCGAGCGGAATAAATGCTCGTGTTTGGGATTGTAGAGACGCGATCGCGCTTCACCCATAGTTTGTTCTGACAATGCCGGACTGATTACATAAAGTGTTGTGCGAATCAAATTTTCTTCGTGAGTACAACTAGCCATTTTGTCAAGAGGCACGACTCGAATTTTCTCATCATCCCATCCCAAGCGATAGCAAATTCCCACAGGAGTATCAGCCGGGTAATGTTGGAGTAAGGATTTTTGAGCATCCTCAACATGACGGGCACTCAAATATAGGCATAAAGTTGCTCGATGCGATGCAAGCGTACTTAATTCTTCACCTGCGGGGACTTCGGAACGTCCGCTGATTCGCGTCAATATAATAGTTTGAACTAAACCAGGTACAGTCAGTTCGACCTTGAGTTTTGCTGCAGCAGCTTGAAAAGCGCTAATACCCGGAATAACCTCAAATGGGATATTAGCTTGGGCTAAAAGCTGCATTTGTTCGTGGAT
>JANNFJ010000816.1:0-3456 GCA_031379725.1 Calothrix sp. OTE_75_metabat_31 | reverse complement strand
CGGGTTTCTTTAAGAAACCCGGATTCTGAACCTCTCTAAAGAGTCATAGTGGATTTTCACATTTCAAAATATTGTCAAAATTATTTATATATGAACGCAGTTGAACCTAGAACGGTAATATTAGAAGCACAACAACTAACAATGCGATTTGGTGGATTAACAGCCGTCAATCAAGTTGATTTTGTAATCGAACAAGGTAGTATTGCTAGTCTCATTGGTCCAAACGGGGCTGGAAAAACAACCTTTTTTAATATGATGACTGGCATTTATGCTCCTAGTGCTGGTAAATTATGGCTTTACGACCGAGAAATTACCGGATTAAAACCAGACCAATTAACAAAACTTGGTGTTGCTAGAACTTTCCAAAATATTCGTTTATTTAATAATATGACTGTGCTGGACAATGTATTAGTCGGGATGCACAGCAAACTCAAAGCTAATTTGGTTGGAACTTTATTGCGTCCCCCCCAGGTAATTCAAGAAGAAGCAAACGCTCGTAAGAAAGCACTATATTGGCTAGAATATGCGGGTATTGCTAAATCTAGAACCTTCGAGTTAGCAAAAAATCTTTCCTATGGGGAACAACGACGTTTAGAAATTGCTCGTGCTTTAGCATCAGTTCCCCAATTATTGCTTTTAGATGAACCAACTGCGGGAATGAACCCGAAAGAAACAGTAGAATTAACTGAGTTCATGCAGCGAATTCGTACTGAACTGAATCTGACTATCTTATTAATTGAACATGATATGAAACTTGTGATGGGAATAAGCGATCGCATTACTGTTCTCGCAAATGGTAAAAAAATCTCTGAGGGTACTCCTGCTCATGTTCGTCAAGACCCTGTTGTCATTCAAGCATATTTAGGTAAAGAAGAATAGTCAAAAATCCAATCATAACATTAACTATGTGGTCAAGAATAAACATATATTTTTTTACGACTCGTAAACTTGCCCCAAATCTTTACCAATGACAAATGACTAATAACAAACGACTAATGACCAATCCATAACCTAAATACAAAATCAAAAATCATCGTGTTACAAGTTAAAGATATTCATACTTACTACGGTAATATCCAAGCCCTTAAAGGTATTTCACTCAATATCAACGAGGGAGAAATCTGCACCTTAATTGGTAGCAATGGTGCTGGTAAAACTACACTATTACGGACTATCCAAGGATTGATACGTCCCCGTGAAGGAACAATTATATTTGAAGGAAAACCAATTCAAGCACTTTCTACCCAAAAAATTGTCCGTGAATTAAATATTGCTCAAAGTCCCGAAGGGCGAATGATATTTCCTCGGATGACAGTGTTAGAAAATTTGGAAATGGGAGCTTTTTGCCGTCAAGATGCTCTTGCTATTAAATCCGACTTAGAATATGTCTTGAATCTGTTTCCACGTTTGCGAGAACGCATTAGTCAAAAAGGTGGAACATTAAGCGGTGGTGAGCAACAAATGCTATCAATCGGACGTGCTTTAATGTCAAAACCCCGTTTGCTATTACTCGATGAACCTAGTATGGGTTTAGCCCCAAACTTGGTACAAGAAATTTTTGCTCTGATTACACAAATTAATCAAGAGCGAAAAATGACTATTTTATTAGTAGAACAAAATGCTCGTCAAGCTTTGGATGTAGCTGTACGGGGTTATGTATTGCGTACAGGTAAGATTGAATTAGAAGGTAAAGCTTCTGATTTACAAACGAATGAAGAAGTGCGTAAAGCTTACTTAGGTGAAGATTAATCGACTGTTTGACGCTTTTGTTCGTGTCATTGATTTTGACTTTTTTGAGAGGACTAGAATCCGGGTTTCTTAAAGAAACCCGGATTCTGACATTCTCGACTTGTTTAAATTAACTTTAAGACAATATCTTACTGTCAATTATCTCGCAGTAATCTAAAGCAACTTATTGAAAGAATCATATCCCCGACTTAATAAAAGTTATCAGGGATTCTTTTGTCTATGCCAATAATTTGGGAAGGCATATCTATAAATTAATTAGTTCAATAGGATTACTATTTGATTTTTGTTGGCGTAGCCTGCGCTAAGAGTGCGGGTTCTCCGAAGGAGTATGCCAATACTGCTCGGTTAAGAAAATAGCAAAGCCTGAAAGCCTTGTAGAGACGTTACATGTAACGTCTCTACAAGGCTTAACCGAGCAGTATTGGGGCGAATGCGCTTAAAAATACGTAGGGTGCGTTAGCATGATTCGTAACGTACCAAACCCATGATTGCGGTGCGTTACGACTTCCGTCTAACGCACCCTACAATACATAATCTTATAAGCGTAAGCGCTGGCTACGCCAACAAAAATCAAACCGGATTCCTAAAGTAGCGCATTTATAATTTATAATACACAATTTACATTCCTATTATATGAGTTTGTCAAATCTAAATTATATTAGAGCATAAATGCAGTTATTGATTTTTAAGAGTTAATTGATAATTATTTTTAATCACCTCATTTTAATGTATCTTCGGCTGTGAAATCAAAATTTGAGTTGATTGACTTGTATCTGTTACCCAACTTACAAAGATGAAGCAGAGTATTCTTATTTTAGCTATTACTTATCTATCAACGTTTTTATATTTCGGCAGCCGATGGTTGATTTTTGCCCGACGCAATATAAATTCAACACCCGAAGAGGTATTTTTTTCTTTAATTATTCTACTGTTAGTAACTATTTTTTCTCCTTTGACTATCCCTTTTTATTGTTACCAAATTATGAAAAAGCGGCAGATAAATCAATGATAATTTACCAAATCTACAAACTTACAAAAAAATATCTCATAGTGAGGGCGCAAAGCATTGCGCCCTTACATGTTAAACTTTACTTCCCAAAACCTTTTCCGCGACTAGAAGGTAACGTGATGCAATTCTCTACTTGCTTGAGTAAAGCTTCACGATCGAGATTTTGACCAATCAAGACAACTTGGTTTTTTTTCTCACCTTTCCACTCATCATCGTCCATCGTAAATCGCTTACCGCAAAGGTGGAAAATATGCCGTTTGGGGCTTTCATCAAACCACATAATCCCTTTGGCACGAAATACTGATGTCGGCAATTGATTATCTAAGAAATATTGAAACTTTCTAATGGAAAATGGCTTATCGGTTTGAAAGGAAATCGAAGTAAAGCCATCATTTTCTAAATGGTCGGAATGATGATGGTGTTCGTGGTCGTGGCTGTGGTCATGACCGCAGGTTGCAGGGTCGTGTTCGGGTTCGCGTTCGTGACCGCAGGTTGAATGGTCGTGTTCGTCGTGATGGTCGTGGTCGTGATGTTCGTGGTTGTCAGCAGCAAAATATTTATCCGACTCGAATAAACCAACGCTCAAAATTAACGGTAACGGGACTTGCGAATTTTTGCTACGAATAATCCTAGCACCTTCTTTAACGTCATTGATTTTCTTTTCCAACTCGTTTAAGTCAGATTCACTCACCAAATCG
>JANNFJ010000807.1:0-5867 GCA_031379725.1 Calothrix sp. OTE_75_metabat_31 | reverse complement strand
GGATTTGGTTTGATAGGGGAAGTGGGGGAGTGCGATCGCGTAGCGTGTTCCAAGGGGACTTAGTTGGATGCCTAACCCTGGAAGTCACCACGCGATGTTAGAACTTTAATAATTTATAAAGATTATCGTCCCTTCGATAAGTCCGCATAAATGACAATTTCTACGCCTAAAATTATTAAAAGAATCAGTTCTATTCCACCAAGAATATTAATGACTAAGAAAGGTTTTGGTACTAGCAGCCAAAATGTTATCAATGCGACTAGTCCAGGAAATACAAAGGTAATTTGATCAACGATTAACTGCTCTATCTTACGGCGTTTTCGACGGTTATCACTGCGGTGTGCTAT
This sequence comes from Calothrix sp. OTE_75_metabat_31, assembly GCA_031379725.1. Lineage (GTDB taxonomy): Bacteria > Cyanobacteriota > Cyanobacteriia > Cyanobacteriales > Nostocaceae > JANNFJ01. The sequence goes on along the minus strand of JANNFJ010000807.1, from coordinate 5,520 downwards.
TTCCCAACCAAAAATAGATTCAATCTGTGTGTGACTAGTATGTTCTTTGATTTTTTCCGCCAGATTTAGGCGAATATATCTGCCAATCGCAGTGATTTTTTCGTCGTTAACAAGGTAAGTCCAACCTAGGATAAGACAAACCCAAGGCACAACTAGTAGTGCATAGTAATTCGTTTTATTAGAAACAGCAAAAGTGATGACTGTTCCAAATAATCCAAGTGTTACATAAAGTAGGTTATCTCGAAAGCCAATTCGCTGTGTTTGCTCGTCTTTTAATTTCTCGTATTCTTTAAGATAAACTTCAAGTATTTGTTGCTTATCGGTCATATCTCTTTCCCACCATATAAGTTGTTAGTTTGCTTTTAATTACTACATTTTGGTTACTGAATCAATAGTATCAATAATACTCAGCTAAAGCCGAATTACTAAAGTTTTTCAAACGTCTGTACATTATATTATTTATGTGGGTTTAATAAGTCGTATTTTTAATTGAGTTAATTGAGAATCAAAAGGTGTGGTAGTTTATAATAATACTAATTTTTGTAAAAAATAAATAATGATGAATTACATAACATGACAAAAATTAGTTTAGAATCGTCAAAATATTTGACAAAATTGACTAAACTATTAAACTACAGCGTTCCTGATAGGGTAACTATGAAAAACGACTCGGTTGATTTTGCGATTATTACAGCGCTGAAGGTTGAGCGGGACGCAGTACGCGAACGCCTTGACAATTGTGAGATAGTGCAGGATGACTTTGATCCGCTTACGTATTATAGTGGGCGCGTCAACATCCCAGGCGGAGATGAATATTACACGGTAATTCTTGTTGGATTGCTTAATATGGGCAATAACGAGGCTGCTGTAGCAACAACAAAACTACTCCAGCGATGGGAACCGAAAAACTTGATGATGGTGGGAATTGCAGGTGGTGTTCATGGGAAAGTAGATTTGGGAGATGTTGTTGTATCGCAGTTCTGTCACTACTATGAGATGGCAAAATTAACGGATGAAGGAAATCAGCAGCGACCTGAACAGTTTCCGTGTGACCGACTACTTTACAGTCGAGCCTATGCCTATGAAGTAAGTGAATGGAAAGGGCACATAGGTATTGTACGTCCAGGAACTGTTGTACAAATAGAAAATTTGTTGCCGGATGTACATTTTGGTCCGATAGGCTGTGGGGAAAAAGTAATTGCGGATACAAAAACTTTACCCTGGTTGCTGCAAGATTGTCCCAAACTTCTTGCTGTTGCAATGGAGGGTGCAGGAGTAGCACGAGCAGCAACAAGCCATGTAAATCCACCCCGTTTTTTAGAAATCCGGGGTATTAGCGATTTTGCCGATGCTCAAAAGAATGATGACTGGCGCGTCTATGCTGCCAATGCTGCTGCTGCTTTTACGATAGGGTTGTTACACTCCCGTCCAATTCCACCGCTTGCAGCAGTAAAGATTACTACTCAAATTGGTAAATCGCCATTGCTAATAATCCGCGCCCAATCTTTACGCCCAATTGCGCCGGATGAGGTCATCAAAAGTTTTGGTGATGACCTTAAAGGGCGTGAGGTAGAACCTGCCGTGTTAGATTTTACTGACTTAGTAACTGCTGGAATATTTACTAGCCCAGAAGCTGCCGTCCAGCTTTTAACCCAACCACAAAGTACGTTATATGGAGCGCTGGCACGACGTGGCGACGCAGAACTAGTTTTCCACGGATTAGTACATATTCCATTAGCTATCCTAGCTGGTCATCTTATTACAGACCGCCAACCAGTAAGATTTTTCGACTTTCATCCAAGTCCTGGTTCAAACACTTGGTCATGGCCGGGAGATGACGAAGAGTTTCCATCTCTAAACGTAACTGGGTTACCTGATAAACTGTTACGGCATAGCGGCGATGTTGTAATTCGGGTATCTATTAGTTATCCGGTTTTAGCGGAACAAACTTCTACTGTTACACCATTGGATGCAATCGAAGTAGATTTAACTTTACCTAATCCTGAAAGAAGTATTGTACGTAGTGAGAATCAGATGCAGGAGTATGGACGAGTATTTAGACGCACAATAGATTTAATCGCCCAACGAATTCCCTACGTAAAAAAAGTTCATCTATTTTATTCTGGACCAGTATCGCTTGCGTTCCATATTGGGCAGCAAATATCGGAAAATATACATCCACCAGTAATTGCATGGAATTTTCGTCGGCGGTACGATTGGGCAATTGATTTAGCAAGTGCGTATGTTGGTGAGGAATGCGTAATCAGACCTTCGGAAGAATAGGTAATTTACCAAACTACATAAAACCAATCATCATCATGAGAACAGAATTATTATTATCATCGTCGTCTAAATACTAGCTGTTCAACACATTTACTAAATAGTTATGATTTGTCATGAGTTGATTTATGGAAGTAATAATATTAATTAATAAAGTTGCTTTCCTATTTTTATTAATATATTTTAGTTAAAAAATGCATTTTTTATCTTGAAAATATTCATTTATATATATTTTTATTTTCCCAGAAATTAAATCCTCCAATCATTTGAACGGATGTGTGTAATTTTCGTCCCTCCGAAATTATTAAAGTTTGAATTCCAATAATTATAAAAAATAAACTTTCGCCACTAAAAATATCGTAATTAAGATGGCGTAGCCAATTTTTAGTATCAGTATTTGAAGGTGTAGGGATATTTTCCGGATGCGTGTGCCATTCGCCCAAATAAGTACTTGTACCTTCGCTTTCAAGCCATATTTGGTCAATCACCTGTTGATGGCGTTTGCGATCGCGCCAAAAGCTAAATCGTTCTTGACGGTCGCCTGCCATTGGTACTGTTACTTTATCAATCACAATATCGAGACTATCGACGATGTACCGTCCGATTAATATTCCTCCTGCTTCGGGTTGACGTTTGGTGTTCTGAACGTATGTCAACATCTGCGACAACGCATGGTTGCTAATTTCAATTCTCCCTCCATCTGATTTTGTAAATACAGGCGACTTCATCTTCTCTGTTCTCCGCAAACCGGACACTGTGAATTTATATAAGCGTACCTATTTGCATGTAATTCTTCAGAACCTTGTTTATATCGTGGGGAAACTTGAAATCCTGCGGCAATAAAATTTTCATTGTTTCCTTTCCATGACAGTATCGGATTACCTAGCTCGCTCCCGGTCAATCCATCTAAAGCCAGTTGAACGGCTAACATTGCTGTTTTTTGAGCATCCAGTGCGCTATAAGGCATATATAAATTTCCACAGCCTAAATCATCTCTACTAAATGATTGCCCGTAGGCAGCAAATGCGGATTGATTCCGAAATGGTGTATCTGTAGTCTTAGAATTAAAAAGGCATCGGAAACAACCTGGGTTATTAGGATGAGTAAGCAATGCGTGCCCACCTATTCCGTATGGTTCTAACCAAGTAAATATTGTGATGGGACTTTGGGATTGCTGGTGCAATAAGTCGTTGATATATAATTCAACCGTGTGGTTCCCCGTAGCAAAAATTGCTAAGTCAAACCTTGATAAATGAATCAGCTCTTTTTGAATAAGCTCCTGAATATAGTTTTGGTGCGTAGTGACTGATATATATGGGTATTTGCTTTCAATTTCTTCTTTAAGTGCAGTGACCTTTGGTTGATATAAGGCTTTTTTGCCCAGAATGTGTCGAAAAATGTTTTCTATTTGTAGTATATCTGGGTCTACAAGGGTTAAATACCTTATCCCTGTTTGTGCAAGAGCGAGAGTAACGATTCCACCAACAGCACCACACCCAACAACCAGAATGCGACTTTTATCAAGTTTAGTTTGACCTCCACCTCTATTAAGTAAATAGTCACGGTCATAGCGTTTTATTTGAATTGGTACTGCTGGATTACTTACTCTTCCTGATAAAAGTGGGTGTCCACCTGTAACACCAGAAAATGAAATCCCAATGAGTATCGTTCCTCCACGGGGACGGGGTAATCCAAGAATAACTAATTCTTGAGATTTCCATTTTTTTCCCAATGATTTAAGTCGTTGATGATTTTCTAAAGACAAGTTCTGCCAAATAATTCTTTTAATTTCTTGAACACTCCAAAAATTATTTAACGTAGGTGGTAATATAAATGTGCTTTCTTGAAGAGGAATATATAAAGCCTTACGTCGTGTTAGCAAATCTAAAGCTTTATAAAAGTATGATTTGACTGTACTTATTTGGTCGGCAACCAAGTTTAATCCTTCGTTATCCGTATGGATATATACTTTACTTAATACGTTATCAACAGATGAAAAAATATACATTTTTTGTGAACTAATCTGTTGCCAATATGCACCAAACTCGTTCATAAAATCCAAACTGTTACGACCGATAATCCCTGCGTACAGTACATCAACAGCTTTTGTAATTGCGTCGCCAATAATACCTGCTGGGTCTTCGCTATTAAGTAGTAGACCTTCAGACTCTAAATAACAGATGTATCCGTCTTCGCCGACGTGTGGAATGAACCCAAGAGCATCAGACGGACACAAAAATATCATCGGTAAACAGAGAGGAAAGTTATCATTCCCTCCAACGCATAATGTTAATTCTTGTCCAGCAATAGTGACTTTTCCCTTAATTCCCCACCTAAGTTGGTAATATTTGAAGCATTTAAGTTCTATTTCGGGTAAAAGATATGCCTGAAGTAGGCAACTTTCGTGGGTCAGGCGTGCAAGAATGTGATGTTGGGTCTCGGTATTGAGCATTTATGCCGAAGCGCTGGTTGATATGATTGCTGGTAAGCGTTTTTGCGCGGTGTCTACTCGACTTGGGACTGGAAAGTCATTTCCAAATTGCTCGTAAAGGATTTTACAAGCATCTACTGGGTCTAATTTTTGTTTGGCTTCTTCAATCGCCCTTAGTAAGTTACTGAGTTTATCCCTAAATTGTGACATTTGGTTATCAGTCATTTTTTCAAATAGGTCGCAATAGGGAGAGACTGGCAATTGAACTTTTAATCTGATGTTGGCATAAAAGCTAATTTGCTGAAAATTCCCAAGCATAACATTGATAAAATGCTCCAACGCTTCTAAGTCATTGTATTTTCTAGTATTATCGAAGAAATTAATAATTCTAACAGGGGTAAACCAGTAGTAGGCGGCAGCTGTTATGCCAATTCCAATTGGTGCAGCATTTCCGTCGCTTGAATACTGTACATCTTTCCAGCGTTTTAGATAGCGGATTGTACGGCGAAATTGTTTATCATCGTCTCTATCAGGGAAATGATTTTTAATTAGGTCAATTAAAGCTTGAGGATCAGATTCTTCCCAAATTCTATCTTTTGCATCAGAGTCCTCTTTACCCTTGGCTATATACATTTTCCCGTCAGGGTTACAATCTTTATCTGAGTAAATAGCTAAATCTACGTGGTAAATAGGTTCATTGTCCTGTTGGTAGAAGACAGTAACGCAAGGACGTCGGATGTCAACGGATTTAGTATGATTTTTAACAGAATTATAGACCCATTGCTTAACTTTTACTGGGTCTGGATAAT
>JANNFJ010000794.1:0-9077 GCA_031379725.1 Calothrix sp. OTE_75_metabat_31 | reverse complement strand
ACCAAGCCAGACAAATGATGATTAAACGCGCCGAAAAAATCGGCGTATCTTGGACGGACGAAGTTGAAACACTCAAAAAGCTCGATTGGCAAAATAACTTAGCCCAAGTTAAAAATACTCAACTTACCTACCCCGATTATTACCTAACTTCATTCCACGCTTACGAAACAGGCAACATGAGTTGGCAAGCTGCATTTGAAGTAGAACCTGCAGCACATGCAGTTCATGCCAAAATTTGGCAAGATACAGGTGTTAATGGTGATACTCAATTGCGTCAAAGCTACCACGATATTATCAAAGTAAATATCCTCAACCAACCGCAAACCATCCTCGATATCGGTTGCAGCGTCGGTATGAGTACCTTTGCACTCCAAGAATTGTACCCCCAAGCCGAAATTACAGGCTTAGATTTATCACCCTATTTTCTTGCTGTTGCCCATTATCGCGCTCAACAACGTCAAGCAAAAATTAACTGGATTCATGCAAAAGCCGAATCTACAGGTTTACCCGATGCGACCTTTGACTTAATCTCAATTTTCTTGGTTTGCCACGAATTACCCCAAATACCCACAAAGCAGATTTTTGCAGAAGCAAAACGCTTGTTGCGTCCAAATGGACATTTGGCGATTATGGACATGAATCCAAAAGCAGAGGCATACAAAAAAATGCCACCTTATGTATTCACATTGCTCAAAAGTACGGAGCCATACTTAGATGACTATTTCAGCTTGGATATCGGACAAGCTTTGATTGATTCGGGCTTTCAAACTCACACCATCACTCCCAATAGCCCCCGCCACCGCACTATTATTGCTAAGGTGAGTGACTGATTTTACTATCTTTCTTTGGGCAATAACACCGTCCTTATTCCTGCTAGCAGTTTACTATTTACGCAGTCCCTCTGCCCCATCGCTATTACGTTTACTATCATTTTTTGCGTTTGGGGCAATATCAGGTTTTCTTGCCCTTGGTTTACAATTCGGCTTTGAAACTCTTGCCAACTCGTTATTTGAGTGGCAGCGATTCACCCGCAATATTTTTGGTGCTACCCTGCGGCAGTTACTTGCGATCGCACCAATCGAGGAAAGTTGCAAACTTATAGCCGTGGTTGTTCCTACATATTATCTACGACAAAGACACAGCCTGCGTTCGATTACGGTTTTTTTGTTTGCAGTAGCGTCTTCTCTCGGTTTCACAGCACAAGAAAACGCCATTTATGTTTTTAACGATACCTCCTCACTTGTTGAACGCATCATCGGTACTCCCATCCATACGATGTTCTCTGCCCCTTGGGCATATGTAGTATCGGTAAATTTCCCGAATCAGACCCTATTTAAAACATACAAAAATCCACTTATCAAAGCTTGGCTCAACTCCGTAATTTGCCACGCTGTAGTAAATCTCTTCGCTACTGCTGGCAGTTATTCATCATCGCTACGGTTTTTGAGTTACGCTTTATTCCCCTTTCTATTGTGGATGTTTTGGCGTTTAGAACAATTGCAGCGTCGGGTACAAGGTAGACCTATCATCATCTTAGTTTCTGGATATACGCGGCAACATCGTTACTGGCAACGAGGTTTGATATTATTTGCTTTCATGTTGGGTGGAAATGCCATTTTTGGGATGTTTTTATTATGGCAAGCCATTAACCCCTTAATTGAAAGAGGTATTTTTGACAATCAAATATTGACATTTATACTGAGCCGAAGCGCTTTAAATCTGGTTTATGGTGTTATAGCTTGGGGAATATATCGTTATTTATTACATGTAGCAAAAAAAAATTAGAAACCCGGTATCTTCAAGATACCGGGTTTCTAACCCCCTCGACTATCATTAATCAGCAAATATTGCCACGCGATATTCGCATTAAATCCTGGCATCCCATAAAAAAATTTCTCCCATCCCCTTGACACTACACATACTACATATTACATTTGTAATACAAGGTTGATTTCCCCGAAGAGATTAACCGAAGTAGCAGATAGCTCAATGTTTAGAGCGCCCAACTGACCTGAAAAGGACGACCAATTGAGGGTTATCGTATATTACATAATGCCAATCCCTTGATTACAAAATCTGGAGAAGCAGGTAAAATTCCTGCACTGCTACACAAAATAGATTTTGAGGGGTAATCGTAGGGGCGGGGTCTCCCCGACCTAAACCCCAACCGAAATCTAAAATTTTGAATTTTCATGTGGCGGGTAGCTCAGTGGATAGAGCGCTTTACCCTTACTCATAACTTACCTGAAAAGGACGAAGAATGAGGGTTATCGACTTAAATTCGAGAGGTCGCGGGTTCGACTCCTGCTCCGCTACACCAAATAAAAAATTCAAAATTTTAGATTTAATCTAAAACTCAAAATCACGAATTGTTCGTGTAGAGGTAGCCAAGTGGTTAAAGGCAGCGGTTGGACGAAAGTCCATATTCCTTGTTCATAAACTTGTCTGAAAAGACCGAAGAATTAAGGATTATCGTGGTTCCGCCATTCGCAGGTTCGACTCCTGCTCTCTACACCAAATAAATAAAAAATTCAAAATTTTCATGTGGCAAATAGTTTAAAAGTAGAACGCCTAAAACATCCTTGACTGCCAACTTGCTTGAAAAAGCCGAATTGTTGAGGGTTATCGCCTGTTAAGCGGGAGATGCGGGTGCAATTCCCGTTTTGCCACCTTTTTAAACTTGCCCGTAAGGGACGCGAGGTACAGCCATGAATTACAAGTTTTTAACCAACAAAAATAAAGGTACACCCCAAAACCAATCCATTCCCGGACGCGAAAAAGAAATGATACGGGGGCGTAGCGGTGGGTTTATGTTTGACGCGGGCATTTGGCAAATGCTGCGACGCTGCTTGTTAGTAGGAACAGCACAAAGTACATACTACGCAGGCAAACACGAACTCACAGAGGATTTTTTCAAAGCTGTCAAAGATGCGATCGCCGAAAATCCCGGTCGTGTTGCCAAAGAAATTCTCTATGCTAGCGATGGACGTGCAATTAATAACAGTGCCCCAATCCTAGCGCTAGTATTGCTGTCGATGGGGGAAGCACCAGAAGCTAAAAAAGCTTTTATGGAAATCTTTCCGAAAGTCGTCCGCACTGGTAGCCACTTCTACGAATGGCTCAATTACACCAAGTCAATGCGTGGATTTGGTAAAGTAATCAGGGAAGTTGGTAAAAACTGGCTTTCCCGTGAAGATGTCAAAGGACTAGCTTACCAGCTATTAAAGTACCAACAGCGGAATAGTTTTTCCCACCGCGACGCACTGCGTTTATTCCACGTCAAACCAACTACCGAAGACCACCAACTGTTATATAACTGGGTAGTCAAAGGTTGGAATGAGTTGCCTACAAATATCCCTTCCGACGCTTTAGCACAAATTTGGTGGTATGAATGGCTCAAACGTAACCCAAACCAAACTCACGAAGCAATTACCAAGGGACGCTTAACCCATGAAATGGCTGCACCTGTAGGCAAAATGGACAAACAAGCTTGGCAATTACTATTCCAAGAAATGCCCATTGGTGCAATGTTGCGTAACCTGGGTTCTTTAACCGAATTGGGTGTATTACGAGCTGATGAAAAGGATAATTTAAGCCGCGTCGAAGCAGTTCTCAACAGCAAAGAACATTTGCGAAAAGGACGCATCCACCCAATTGATGCACTAAAAGCGCTCAAAACCTATGCATCGGGGGGAAACTTGGGACGCAGCAAGAAAACTTGGAATCCAGTACCTCGCATTGTAGACATCCTGGAAAAAACAGTCGAATTGTCCTTTGATGTAGTGGAACCTACAGGAAAAGTATTCATGCACGCTGTAGACATTTCCGGTTCGATGGGTTCCCCAGTCGCAGATAGTGGGTTAACTTGCTGTGAAATTGCCGCTACTATGGCACTCGTGACAGCAAAAGCCGAAAAAAACTACATGATTCGCGGTTTCTCTACCCAATTTGTTGATTTAAAGATTACAGCCAAAGATAGTTTTAGTTCTGCGGTGAATAAAACTAGCAATCAAAACTTTGGGGGAACCAATGCTGCTGTTGCCTACGACTGGATGATTAAAAATAAATTCAAAGCTGATGTAATTTGCTTTTGGACTGACTCAGAAAGCTGGGCAGGAAATAAACATCCAAGTCAAGCTATAGCAGAATATCGCCAAAAAGTCAATCCCAATGTCAAAGCTGTATACGTCACCTTGACACCTTACCAAATTACGTTAGTTGACCCCAAAGACCCGTTATCTTGGGATTTAGCTGGATTTGACCCAGGTATTCCTCGGATTATCCAGATGTTAGGCACAGGGGAATTGTAATTAATTATCCTGCGTTTTGCCGACTTGTAGAGACGCGAAATTTCGCGTCTCTGTGTATTGTATTTCGCGTCTCTACATTTTTCTGTTTTTACAGCACAATTGCAGGTTCATAAAGCATAGTATATCAGGTCGAAATTAAGAAATTAAGAGGGCGCAATGCCTTGCGCCCCTACAGTATGGTTCAGTTGCCTAAAAAATGCTGTAACTACACGATAGCTAAAACAGGTTGATTTGCTGCATTACTTGCCGTGCTGACTTCCGAGTCGGTACAATAAATCTCACAGGAATTATTAGGACTCTCGATTAACTTAATCTTGTGAAGCTTCGCACCGAGTTGCTCAACAGGCTCGCGCAGTGCATTATTTATATACAAAGCAATATTCTCAGCAGTTGGCACAACTGACTCGAAAAAAGCCACATCCTTATTCAAAAAGCTGTGGTCAAAAGGTTCGATCACAAATTTTTCAATTGCTTGATTCAACGCACCCAAATCAATCAGCATCCCAGTCCGCTCATCGATTTGACCTTTTACAGTCACTTCTAAATGATAATTGTGACCGTGACCGTGGGGACGGGCACATTTTCCGTAAATATTTGCATTTTCCTCGTCACTCAAGCGTGGATGTGCCAGTCGATGTGCGGCACTAAAATGAGTACTAACAGTTAAATAACCTTCCATAGCGTTACCTGTATAATCTGCCCAAAGTTCTGGATGTTCAAATAATTGCACGCGCACTACGGGTAAATGCGGAGTGAGTTTCTGCCAAATTACCCGTGCGATATTCTCAGTTGTTGGCAAAGTTTCTTGAAACTCAGACCAAGCATCATTGAGGAAAAAATAGTCTAATTGACTCGTGACTTCTTTCTTGATTACATGTTTGACATCAGACAAATTTAAAACCATGCCATATTCGTCAACTTCCCCCATCAGGGAAACAAATAAGACATAGTTATGCCCGTGTCCGGGAAACTTAGCACATAGACCAAATTTCTGAAAATTTTCTGCTTCGCTCAATTCGGGCAAATAATAGCGGTGACTTGCGGAAAATTGAGCGCGGCGATTAACGATGCATTGCATGAGTACCTTGGCAGCAGAATGTAAAATTTCTTAATGTTTCGCTATTACCAGCATAAAGCAATTTCGGAGTTAGTTGGTAGTAGTTTTTTCACTACTGGCTATTGGGTAGCATTATGCCAAGAGCTACGATGCTGTTAGAAAAGTACGAAGTAGCAATAGCAAATACCCTAGATGATTGGGAAATGGTTTGACAAATAAATATTCCTAATGGAGGTTACAATGGCATGGATTTTTAGTTTATCAGTTGAATGCGGAACAAATCAATTTGTTGCAGAGCAATTTTCCGACCATTTCAATCAAGTTTCTTGGGTTCTCTCAAATAGTAACGAGTCTCAATGCACTACGACAATTTATCAGGATATAGAAGATAATTGGTGGTGTAGAGTATGTCCAAGCAACATTAGTAAAATCGGAATTCACACACCAGAAGACGCTTATTTAATGACAGAACTAGGTATTTTGCTTTATCAGCGCTTACGTTCTGCTCCATCTTTTCGCTATGCTTTGGTTGGTGTCGAAGTGATGAGTTTAGAACCTATAGCGAATTAATCGAAGATTTTTCTAATTTGGCGTTTCCAGGGTTAGTATTAGCCCAAACAGTTGCTGATTCATTTCAACCTAGCCTTTTGTCTCAAAAATTTAGTCCAGGATATGTCTGGAAACCCTATGAAGGAGAAGTTTATAAACCATTAATGGTATCGTTAGATTTGATGAGTAAGTTTAACGAATTATTGACCGCTTAGAATTTTAAACATACGAACAACGGGAAGAATTTCACCATTTTGCAGTGGAATATCAAATTTTTCAGAAACTTTATAACCAAAGGCTTCATAAAGAGGTTCACCTGCTAAGGTAGCAACAATCTCGATTGCCTTAAAACCAGCATTAACAGCAGCAACTTCACATTGTTTCATAATTTGGCTACCAATTCCCCGACGTACCCAAGCTGGATGAACGAAAAAAGCTCGAATTTTCGCAGGTTCAATATCGGGATTTAGTAAAATATCTTCTTTCGTATCTTTACCACTATCCCCACCATAAAGCGTTTTTCGCCGACTCCAACCACCACAACCTACAATTTTACCTACACACTCCACAACAAAATAAGTACCATCATGTATTAATTGGCTATCAACACCAAAGATAGTTCCTAATGCTCCTTCTATTTGAATAGGAGTATAGTAAGCAGCTTGGAGAACCCTAACAGATTCAGGAATCAGTGTTGTCAGCGTGGGGATATCTTCCAAGCAAGCTAAACGAATGGTTATGTTCATTAAAAAATTGTAGATTGCTTATTTCCCTGGAAATGGCTGTAAGTAACGGTCTATTTGATTAAGTCGTGAGGGTCAGATCCCCGACTTCTCAAAGGATGCCGCTGGCGAATAGAGGGTTAGACCCCTTGCTTGCCCCAAAGACCGCCCCAGGCTTGAAGCCTGGGGCTAATCGGAACAAAGCCTGCCCAAAGCAGGCTGAGTCCCAAGGGGACACGCTACGCGAACGCTTCGATTAGCCCTACCATTCAATGGTAGGGCGGGATTTTGGGCATTCCAGAAGGCTATATGCTGCCAGTATTGAGGGGTGATACCCCTGATTCGCCAGCGGTATCCTCAAAGAAGTCGGGGATCTAGCAGCCCATAAAACCAAACATATTGAATATGTCAAGCAAATAAAATAAAACTTAATTATTCTCCCACACCCCTACATATACACATCTACAGCATCCTGCGCTTCATAATGTAATTGGGTCGCAATGCGAAACATTTCCTGTCCCGTATGCAAATAACTTTCATCGTAATTTAGGGGAAAGTAATCCAACTCATCAAGTCCATCACCAATTTGATTGATGCAATAGTAAAGGTGGGCTGCGGTTCGTGCCAAAGCTGGTGGGTTTGGTAAAGAGCGAAAAATTGCTTGCGCTTGTTTAAAACCTTCTCGACACCTTTGTAAATATTCCTCGAATGCTTCTAAAAGGTCATCATCAAAAGGGTCTGCAGCTAATTTATCGATTTGCCCATCAAGCGAACTAAGAGTTTTTTCCACGAAGCGATTTACTGGATGATAGATTACACGCAGCCATTCATTAACTTGTTCGTCAATATCTCGTCCACTTTTGCGCTTAACTTGCTGCTTTTGGGCTGTTGCAGTACGCTGTTGACGTGCATTGTTCGCTCTTTGAGAATGCTGGTTGAGTCTTCGGTCGTAACTTTGACGATTTTGCTCGTCACCTAAAACTTCATAAGCCGCATTAATACGGATAATCTGGTTTGGGTCTACAGTTTCGGGATTGGTGTCGGGATGAAATAATTTTACCAAACGGCGGTAAGCTTGTTTGATTTCCGCTTGGCTAGCATTTTGATTAATTTTTAGGGTTTCGTAGTGATTGTTATTTGCCATTAATAGAATGTGTGAAGCTGCTTGCACAAGCTGCGGGGCATATGCGATGCCCTTGCCAAGCACTTTGTGGTATCGCGTAGCAATTTTATAATTGAGTACAACACTGTCATCAGTAACAGTATTGACCTCATCTATATAATTTTACCTTGAGGTGTAGGGCAATCAAACCAGTTCTAATACCTTGTATTTCAAAAAATCCTGGTTTTATCCCTATAAAATCCAATTTTTGGAAGGTTTACCCGTCATACCCGCTACAATGATGTATTCTATTTATCATATTGATTAGATATAATACATAATATCTAGTTGCTTACGTGAATCCCGCTTCTCGCAAAGGTCAGCAAGGCTATAGTTTTGCAGAACTGCATGTGCAGCCTGACGGGCTTCAAGCCAAATTTCTTCAATAATGCCACTTTCGGGTGTTCTGGATTTAATCTCTTCCTCACAAGTACGGACATCTAAACCTTCCAAACATCCTAAAACCTCAAAAAGCGTTATTTTCCAAGGTTCTCGCGCCAAAATATAGCCACCCTTTGAACCGCGTTGGCTTTTGACTAAACCACCGCGTCGTAATGTGGCTAACAGTTGTTCTAGATAACGGTCGGGTATATTTTGCTGTGCTGCGATTTGTCGAATCTGTAGCGGTTCCCCGCTTTGATAATGCGTAGCCAATTCTAGTAATGCTAGGATTGCGTATTCTGATTTACACGATAGTTCCACAAGTAAATTAGGGAGTAGGAATGGGAGTTAGGAGTTAGGAATTAGGAGTTAGGAATTAGGAGTAATCCCTAACTTATAACCTTTAACTCATAATTCATAACTCTTATAGTATACTCCGGTTGTCCACTGGGGTTTGTTGCTTTAATCGCAATTCATAAAAAATCCTCGCCATTCGACGAGGATAAATACTTTCCAAAATTATTGTGCTTTTGACTCAGGTGTGTATTCGTAACTTAACCGTACAAATGACAGCAAACTGATGACAAATCGTTAATTAGAAAGTAAAGGTAGTTCTGAGAGTACCAATGAATGCGTCTTTATTGTCGCTGCTTTGACCAGGTGATGTTAGGTAAATAACACCAGGTGTAATAGAAACGTTATCGCTGACGCGGTACTTATAGAAACCTTCAATATGGTAAGGTACTTGACCGTCTCTTACTCCATCTGTGCGGTTGAGGGAGTAAGGTTCAGCACCTGCAAATATACCAAGTACGTTGCCCTTCTTACCAAAGTCAGGTAAAGCAACACCTACACCGTAGCTGTATGCTTCAAAGTCGTCACCGCGACCAAACCCG
>JANNFJ010000090.1:0-1733 GCA_031379725.1 Calothrix sp. OTE_75_metabat_31 | reverse complement strand
CCGGTTAAAATAGTCCAGGTATCTTGCCCATTCGGATGCATATGGGCAGCAATTTTCTGACCCGGCTTGATGTACCAAGCTACAACAACAGCATCAATAGATTCCGTAACGACCGAACGAATTGGTTCTTCGTCTGTTGGTTGAAAAAATTTAGAACTATTAAATATTCTGGCGGTACTCATTTTTAGTATCAAAGAATTGAAAATTATGCCTGCTTTAAATAGTAACTGTGTAGCGTTTAACCTACTAAAAAACTTAAATTCCATTGGTAACTAATCTAAAATCGACTCATCCAAAATCAATCGCTGTTCTCGGTGCAGGTGCATGGGGAAATGGTTTGGCATCTATTGCCCAAGCTAACGGTCATCGAGTTAGCATTTGGTCGCGTCATGGTTCCCTCACTTTGGCGAACGTTGTCGAAGATGCCGATATAATTGTTTGCGCGATCGCAATGAAAGGTGTACGCGAAGTCGCAACGCTTTTACAATCCTTACCGATTCCACCGCAAGCAGTTTTTGTCACTGCCACCAAAGGTTTAGAACCAGAAACCATCAGCACACCATCGCAAATTTGGCAAGCAACTTTTCCCCGTCATCCAGTTGTGGTGCTGTCGGGACCAAATTTATCGAAAGAGATTGAAATGCAATTGCCAGCGGCAACGGTAGTGGGAAGTCGTTCGGCAACAAGTGCGGAGTTTGTGCAGTTGGTGTTCTCTTCAAGTCGGTTTCGTGTATATACCAACCTCGACCCCTTGGGTGTTGAGTTGGGAGGAACTTTGAAAAATGTCATTGCGATCGCAGCTGGTGTATGCGACGGTTTGCAGTTGGGAACCAATGCTAAAGCCGCATTAGTGACACGGGGACTGATGGAAATGGTTCGTGTGGGTGTTTCTTGGGGCGCGAAAAGTGAAACATTCTACGGGTTATCGGGTTTGGGAGATTTACTGGCAACTTGTAATAGTTCGCTAAGTCGTAATTACCAAGTTGGGTATCAGCTAGCTGGTGGTGATAAAACCTTGGCAGAAATCCTCACCGATTTAAAAGGAACTGCAGAGGGTGTAAATACCTGTTCGGTGTTAGTACGAGCCAAGCAGCAGTATATTTCAATTCCGATTACCGAGCAAGTTTATCGGGTTTTGCAATGCGAAATATCTCCACGACAAGCGTTAGAAGAGTTAATGTTACGCAATATTAAGCCGGAATATTATGATTAATATATAGCCGTCCTGTTTGATTATTGGAAAACTTAGCCTGCGATACAGGCTTAATAAATATGGATAAAATAACCACTCCAGACACAGAGTTAATAGTAATGACAACATCTAAACATAATTACTGCTCAAGCATAAACTGTATTAACACTAATATTATTCTGCGAAAACTTTATCAAAAATTATTATTTAATAGCCAAATTATTCAAGTTTCAGAGCAGAGAATGCCTCACCTGCTGCTTCAATTATATAGCGATGCAGAAGCCGCGACTTTGCGATCGCTATGCACCATTTTCCATTCTCTAGAACCTTATACGAGTACTTCCAATACCAGTGCGACAGATTATCATTAAGACGGACATCATCAACAGACGGGTTGTTGCGATCGCTCAAAAAACGCGAATTAAACTTTTTCTAGGTATAAGCTGCCGGGGCACTTTTGGATCAAGTGCCCCTACAAGCAGCCTATTATCTTCATTGTTGAGTAGTGCGAGCATCTTGCTCGCTTTATATCATACGCGAG
>JANNFJ010000706.1:0-3865 GCA_031379725.1 Calothrix sp. OTE_75_metabat_31 | reverse complement strand
CGAAGTAATATACCTACCATCTGGTGTAGTTTCAATCTCTCTTGCTGTGACTATCGAAACTAGCTGACGTTCACCACGCAATAAAGTAATTTGTCGATTCGGAGATTCTGGATCGACTTTCACTGATAATACTGCATCATCCCCTAAATATGCTCTTGCTAAATTTAAACCGTTAAATGCTCTATCTGCGACAATTCCACTTGATTTACTAATGGTACGAGGAATCAACTTCAATCCAGAAATAGATTTTTTTTCAGGTAAGAATCGAACTTTAAAACTGATTGGTTGATTTAAATACTTTTGATTACCTGTAAATCCTGGTGTCACGATATCTGGTGCTAATGGTGCAACTAAATCTACCAAAGTACTTTTTACCATCCACTCACCCGTCATCCAGCTAGGGTAAAATAAGTCTCCCTTAGCTGGTTGTACTGAGGTTAATTTCTCCCATTGCGGAAAATTTGCCAACTGTTCGGATAATCCGGCTTGTGCTTCTTTACACCATAGTAGTAATATGCAAACCAAGCAAATCGAAAACGACTTTATCATAACTGGAATTTATGTTTCTTAGTTGAGATATGGGACTACTTTTTGATTTTTTAAAATATCTACAGTTAGCGCTAACGTAACGTTTTTCCTGTAGTTTTATCTTTTTTATGAATAATTTCTATGTAGGGGCAGGGTCTACCTGCCCCCATAGCTTATGCGACGATGAAAAAGGTAGATATCTTGATTTCAGGATTTTTTGTTATCTTAAGGTGTTTTTTGGGGCGGGGAGACCCCGCCCCTACGTAAACCAATGTAAATTTTACTTTGATTGAATGCTTTTATCAATAAAACATAATATTACGTTTTTTTTACATAAATTAACTGATACATTACAAAAATTCATGCTGTTAATTTTAGCTCTGTATATTGAATATAAAGCCCGTACAAAAGCACAAATCAAAATATTATAGTCATAAGAAAAACATTTGTTACTTAATGTTAATTGTCTTTTATCTAACTAACGGCAACTTGTCAATCAGTTATATTACGTAAATACACTAATATTGGATTTTCTTATTGTTGTAATTACTTATTCTAATCATTAGTGCATGTATTATCCTTCAAGTAGTACTAGGAATTAAAAATAAAGAAGCAAGATTTCTGGCTTCTTTGTGACTAATCCTGACAAATCGAATTATTAAAGTAAGCCGTAATTATTTTTGGAAAAAGCATAAAAGCTTGTGTCCATCAAATCCTGTCCGGGGTGGAATTATGTATAAATTGCTATTATTAGAGTTATTAAACTAATGAGTATATCGAGTTCATTTACAGACTTTTCCCTGCCTGAATTATTCCAATTAATCGACCGAGGCAAAAAATCAGGTTGTTTGACGGTTTGTACTTTACGAAACCCCAAACAAAGCGACTCGAAATCGCAATATTACTACATTTGGTTCCGTCAAGGACTTGTAGTTGCAACTGCGAACCGTTTAAACGGAAATGGATTGATAGAGAAAATTACCCAACGGGGATGGATGACCGAGCAAAATGAGACAAAGCTTTATACTCCAACTCATATAAATACACCACTCGGTTTAGATTTGAAAACCCAAGGTGTACTCACTGCAGAACAGTTAAATTTACTGTTTGCAAGTCAATTGCAACAGGTTCGGCAATTATTTGAAATCCAAAAAGGTGCATTTAAACTTGATAGTAAAGCTGTTTTACCTGTATTGGAAATGACAGGCTTAAGTGTTCGGGCTACTGAAGTCGCATTGATGTCGTTGCGAGTCTTGAAAAATTGGGCAGGATTAACAGATGCTTTACCGAATCTGGGTTCTGCCATCGAAAGCATTACCCAAGTCAAATCGCAACTCCACTTAAATCCTTTTGAGTGGCAAGTATGGGAATTTGCAAATGGAAGTGTTAGCTTGAATGCGATCGCATCGGTACTCAACCAACCAGTCGCAATTGTCCAGCAAGCAGCATTTCGACTCATGGTAGCTGGTTTAATCGAAGAGGTTCCTTTCATACCGCATTTTTCGGCTTTCTGTGACTACCCAATGAATTCAGATTCAATAACCAAAAAAACCAAAGAACCGAGAGAATCTAAACCACTGGCAGTCAGCACATCATTTTTACAAAACCTAGTTGGATTTTTGAGGAGTAAAAGCTAATGGAAATCCTCCGTATAGTAGTAACGGGAAGTGTTGGTGCGGGAAAAAGTACCCTCATTCGCACAATTAGCGAAATCGATGTCGTAGACACCGACAAACGTGCTACCGATGAAATAGCAGAACTCAAGGCAAATACAACTGTAGCCTTAGATTTTGGACGATTAACGA
The DNA here is from genome assembly GCA_031379725.1 of Calothrix sp. OTE_75_metabat_31. Taxonomy (GTDB): domain Bacteria; phylum Cyanobacteriota; class Cyanobacteriia; order Cyanobacteriales; family Nostocaceae; genus JANNFJ01. Next base: position 1,532 of record JANNFJ010000706.1, on the reverse strand, counting down.
TTGGAGCAAAGCAATCACTCCATCTGTATGGTACACCTGGACAAACGCGATTCGATTTTATGTGGGACATTCTGCTCGAAAAAGCCCATGCCTACATTTTACTTGTTGACGCACACCGTCCCGAACATTTCCGCTACAGCCGTAAAATCCTTCACTATTTTAGCCAAAAAGCTAATATTCCTTATCTAATTGGTTTGACTCATACCGATTGTCCTGGTGCATGGGAAGCTGAAGATGTTGCACTCAGTTTAGGATTGTTCGATGATGTGGAGAATCTTCCTATTATCAATATTAATGCCACCGAACCGGCCTCCGTGCGCGAAGCTTTAATAACTCTGGTCGAACAATTTGCCTGTGTGGGAGTGGGGAGTAGGGAGTAACCCAGCAATTCTAATGTACATGTTGGGTTACACGAAGCATTTCACCCAACACCCAATCTTGTATTTTATACCAATTCTATGTGTTAGCGAACGCGAGTGCGTGTCCTCTTGGGACTCAGTGCATAGAACGCCCGCAGGCTGCATACGCCTGGGGCTATCGATACATAGACGCGGTAGCGGCTTCTTACAGGGTAACCTGCCTAGGCAGGCTAGTTATATGCATCTTCATATCAAAATGGTATTAGAAGTACCACTAACAGCTAAACCAGTATAGAATTTTACCCCACCCCTTAATCCCCTCCCCGCTTGCGGAGAGGGGAATATCCGGTTCCCTCCCCGCAAGCGGGGAGGGTTAGGGTGGGGTTCAATATTTATGCAGCTTCATATTAAACTGGTATTAAGTGGTAGTTGAAAATAAATGTTACATTCCGAAAATCCCAAAGCATTGCAAATACTACGCTCTGTCCATAATGGGCATGTGTAATTAATTTTCAATACCCACTTAGCAAATAAAAAGGAGAAAATAAAGAAGCTTTGATGAAGGTCGGCGAGAAAGACACCGACTATCAAAATCAGACGTTTTCGAGTAATTAGGCTGTTACAGTTGGATTATTGTTTGGTATAAGCGATGCTATATACCCAGCCGTTAAATCAGCAAGCGAGATGAAGATTCCTAACGCGGATTTATTGAAGTATCAATAGCCAGAGTATGATTGCAATGGACACTTCACTAGTAAAAACTAACTTGAAAGACAAGTAGGAGCTTTGGGCAGTTTATACGATGAGTTCAGAAGAGCAAACCTATCCAATGGGCTATTTCCATAACGGCTGCATGTTCCTACGCGGCGATTTACATTTCTTTGTGCGTCCCCAAATCGCTACGTCATGAATAATAGGGATTTGGTAGGGGTAAAATTACTTAAGTAGATAAAATTAGATGCGTTTGCCCTGCCTTTGTGGTTAATTTTCTTACCCCTCATATTCAATGTGGTGAGGTACTAGTAGTCTATGTCATTAATAGTCAAGGCAGGTTCATCGATATTATTAGTGAACCGACCTCAACCACAAACATAAAAAAATCAATTTCGCAGCAAGCGCAAACCACTTAACGTCACTAATATCGTCGAACCTTCGTGCCCAATCACCCCAATC
>JANNFJ010000677.1:0-5730 GCA_031379725.1 Calothrix sp. OTE_75_metabat_31 | reverse complement strand
AAGTTAAAAGTTAGGAATTTACATTGTTGTTTTCGCTCTTAAATTGGCAGCATCCAGTTTTGGCACATTTATAATTTTGTAGTAGTGCGAGCATCTTGGTCGCGTACTATATTAAGCGAGCAAGATGTAAGCCCTGCGGCCACGTTGCGCGTTGCTTGCTTCCCCGCAGGGGTATGCATTACACGCCGAAATAGGATGCTCCCCTTAAACCTTTGTTTTACTTATTAATTCAATAACTCCCAATTCGTAACTCCTAACTCCCAACTTCCAACTCCTAATTCCCAATTCCCAACTCCTAACTTATAACTCCTAACTTTTAACTTATAACTTAAAGCTATGTTACCGGAACAACAACAGCGTATCTTAGGTTACTTTATAGAAGAAGCAAGAGACCACCTAAATACTATTGAACAAGGGTTGCTGAATCTCCAAGCAACTTTGAACGACCAGGAAATGATTAACGAAGTTTTCCGTGCAGCACATTCGATTAAAGGTGGTGCGGCGATGTTGGGGTTGAGTAGTATTCAGCGAACCTCGCATCGTTTGGAAGACTGTTTCAAGATTTTGAAAGATAATCCGATTCAAGTTGACCAAAAATTAGAGTCATTATTTTTGGGTGTTTCTGATACCTTAAAAGTGTTGTTAGAACATTTAAGCGGGCCGTTTGGGTTATCAGATGAAGCTGCTAAAAATTTGATGTCAGAAGCCGAACCCGTGTTTGGGTGGCTTTACGAGCATTTAGAATTATTGGTTGGGCAACAAGGAGGAACTGTTGTTAACGAGAATGAACCCGAATCGCAACAAACAGCTTCAACAAACGACTACCATATTGCCGAGGAAGATATCGGGCAAGTACCCGATATGCAGTATTTTCAAACCCAAGTACTGCATAAATTGCGCGATATGTTGCAGCTATTCAAACAACCTGCTACAGCCGAAAGTCGCCAAAGTTTATCAGCTTGCTGTGAGAGTTTAGCGATAATTGGCGAAGAATTGAGATTAACGAATTGGTGTAAATTGTGTCGAGTAACTGGGAGTGCGATCGCAAACCCTGATAACAGCTATTTAACGCTAGCGAAAATTGTAATTACCGATATTAAGCAAGCCCAAGAATTAGCGATCGCAAGTAGAGATGCGGAGATTGCAGTTAGCCAGCAGATTGAAGCATTGGTAGGTGTTCCGGAAATTGAATTATTTGAATTTGATAATGATTTTCTTGATGAAATTGCAATTTCTGAAAATCAAGATGAATATAATTTTACTGATTCTCAATTAGAAAATAATTTTAATATCAACGATAGTTTTGCTAGTTTTACAGATAATGATACTTTCGATATTGAGGCAGACGATAATATTAATTCGCTATTTGAACTATCCGAAGAACTCGAAACCGATACCAAGCTCAATGCTACAATTACTGAGGGTGAAGAGGATAATATTAATTCGCTGTTTGAACTATCGAATCAAGTATCGCTAAAAGTTCAGGCAAGTAATCCAATCAATGACAATATTAATTCGCTATCCGAAATATCCGACCAAATCGACGATATAGATGAGATATCAGTAGTGCATAATGATATTATGCTCGACCCTAACGGGCCAGAAGTTGGAATAGCAGAATTAACCGAACTCGATGAATTATTTAAGGTTGATGCACCGGAACTTGCAGATACTTGGGAAGACAAACAGCCAGATAAAATTTCGAGTGAAAATGTTAATACCGAAGAGATTAATACTGAAGATGAACATAATGATAGCTTAGTTGATGATTTATTAGAGTTTGAAGATAGTACCAGCTTCCACGAACGTCAAGCAATCGATCCTCAAGAATTAACAATTGTCCAGTTGTTTGGTGATTTCCTTGACGAAGAAGATTTAGAAGTTGAACAAACATCTGTTGAAAAGGCAGAATCAAGTAACAGCGTTGTCGTTACAAACATTATTCCTGCCAATTTATCCTCGAATGTTGATATTAGTACAGAAAACTTACTCGACATACCATTAACTACGGCATTAAATACAGATGATATTTTAGATATCAATATAACCGCTAATGTTGATAATGATGAAAAAACATCTATCGCCACAAACTTAGAATTATCGACTCCTGAAGACGCTCATTTAGACAGTTTATTCTTATCAGCCGAAAATTCGGTTGATGCAGTTTTACTAGTTGAAGAAGCAGTCGAAGAAATAACAATTGCGGATTCAAGTATCTCTACACCGATACCGGAATATTTAACTTTTGATAGTGCGGATGACGCGATATCTTTAAGTGAAGATACTGCACTCGATGATTTATTTGAAACCTCTCCAACTTCATTGTCGCAATCACCGGATGATTTCAGCAGCTTCTGGATACAAGAAGACAGCGAAAACGAAGGGGTACTCGATATTAATGAAAATATTGCCCAAGCATTAGAAGAAAGTTTATTCGCTGCGGCATCGGGCAATAATATTTTTGATTCAGGCGAAGAGACGACACTCGAAGACAGCAACGTTTTTGAAGATGATTTAGACATCAACTTCAATAAAATCGATTCAATGTTTGATTTGGGTGATGGGGATGATTTATTTGACATCACACCAGCAAAAGATTCAGTATTCTCACAGTTAAGCGACGATAGTCCCTTACTTGTTGAGCATAGCAATGAACTTACCAACTATTCGCAACAAACCGAAATACCAGAATTTACGCCCGAATCGTTGCCAGATCAATCTTTAGATCAAGCAAATGATTTAACTCAATCACAAATTGACGAAGAAATTGAGTTATTCCAAGGAGAATTCAAAGATGACACGCTGCAAATACCTTTCGATGAGATACAAGATTTTATTGCAGATAATGTATTAGTTAAAACTACATTCAATGATGCAAACAATCCCTTTATCGGGGATGATTTGTTTGGTGTTGAAACAGTATCGCAGTTAACAGCATCAGAAGCAACAAGCTCAACGGGGCTTGATTTTATCGATGATTTATTTGGCGAAAATACACCTTTTGTAGATGATGTTGATGAAGCATCGATAATAGCACCCGACAATGAGTTACCTGCATTTGCACAAACACAGGTGCAAAACTTTGACGGTGAATTCGAGGAGGATTTTTTCGCGGATGGTTTATCAATTGATGAAATCGAAAGCTTAGGGGCAATTTTAGAGCCATTTGAGCCATTCGATCAGTCTGTTGACGTAGCACCATCAAAAATATCCGTAAATACAAACATTGAATTAGCTACCACCAACGATTTGGAAGAAGCTGACGATGGATTTGACCATTTAGAAGCATTGCTGAATACGAATACAAACGTTAAATCAGCTAACGATTTAATTGCCGATAACGAATTTGCAGCACTCGAAGCATTACTCGGCGACGATGATATATCTGTGACATCTAGCCAAATTGTACCGTCAGGTACAGCTTTTAGTGCTGCAATACCGGCAATTGTGGACGAATTTAGCGATTTAGAAAGGCTATTAGTAGATGCCGATATATCGCTGTCGTCCGGTGGAGGCAGCAGTTCCAAGAATCAGCGTCCCGCGTCTCGACGGACAGCGCGATTTGAGCAGCTAATGAAAGTACCCGTCAAGCATCTTGACGAATTGAGTAACTTAGTTGGGGAATTGGTTGTCAACCGCAACACCTTAGAACAAGACCAAGAACGCTTGCGGCAATCACTCGATAACTTATTAATTCAGGTACATCATTTGTCGGATGTAGGGGCGAGAATGCAGGAATTGTACGAGCGATCGCTTCTCGAAGCTTCGTTACTTGCCAGCCGTAAAGGTGGTTATGGTGGTAGCACTTCGAGTAGTGGTGGTGGTGGGTATAGCGGTGGTAGCGATAGCGATAGGGGCTTCTCCGAACTCGAAATGGACAGGTTTACGCCGTTCCATAGCTTGTCGCAAGAAATGATTGAATTAATTGTCAGGGTGCGCGAGTCAGCTAGCGATATCGATTTTGTTACCGAAGAAACCGAACGGGTAGCGCGACAGTTCCGCCAAGTTACAACTCAATTGCAAGAAGGGTTAACGCGGGCACGAATGGTACCATTTTCGCAGGTTACCGACCGCGTGAAACGTGGCGTGCGCGACAATGCCATCAAGTGCGGTAAACAAGTCGAGTTAGAAATCGAAGGTCAAGATACTCTCATCGACAAAATGATTTTAGAGCATCTTACCGACCCCTTGGTGCATATGTTGAACAATGCGATCGCGCACGGTATCGAAATGCCACAAGAACGACATGCCAAAAAGAAGCAACCCGTTGGCACTATCACTGTCCGCGCTTTTCACCAAGGGAACCAAACTGTGATTTCGGTGAGCGATGATGGTGCAGGTATCGACCACGAACGAGTTAAGCAAAAAGCGATTAAAGTTGGTTTGATTTCCCCCGAAGAAGCTAAAACGATGTCGCGTATCGAACTATACGAGCTATTATTTCTACCCAACTTCAGCACCAAAGACAAAGCAGACGATTTAGCGGGTCGTGGTGTGGGTATGGATGTGGTACGGACAAGTATTAGTGAAATTAGAGGCACGATTACTACTGATTCAAAGCTCGGCAAAGGGACTAACTTTACCATTCGCTTACCGCTAACCCTGAGTATTTGTAAAGCTCTTTGCTGCGTTTCCGATAAAGCGCGGATAGCTTTCCCTATGGACGGTGTAGAAGATACCCTCGATATCCCTGTCAAAAATGTATTGAAGAGTCCCGAAGGCGAATCGTTTATTTCTTGGCGCGATACACAACTGCCATTTAAACCCTTAAAGGATCTTTTAACCCTTAACCGTCAACTCAGTCGCGGTAGCGTTTACGGCGGCAACCGTGATGATGAGATGGTATCGGTGGTAGTTGTGCGGTCGGGGAATACCTTGATTGCTTTGCAGGTTGACCAGGTACTTAGCGAACAAGAAATAGTTATCAAACAATTTGAAGGCCCCGCACCCAAGCCAATCGGTGTTGCAGGTGCAACCGTTCTTGGAGACGGTCGAATTATGCCGATTGCGGATGTTCTGGAAATTCTCGATATTTTCCACGGACGTACATCCAAACAAAGCGCTGTCACTATCTTCGATTCTCCTAACAACGGGATAGATAATACAGCATCGAAGATTGACCCAACAGTACTAATTGTCGATGACTCGATTACCGTCCGTGAATTGCTGTCGTTAACATTTAATAAAGCAGGCTACCGCGTTGAACAAGCGCGTGATGGTCAAGAAGCTTGGGACAAACTTCGTTCCGGTTTACCCTGCGACATTGTATTTTGCGACATCGAAATGCCGCGTTGCGACGGATTAGAATTACTTTCGCGCATTTCCAAAGAACCAAGTCTCAATCATCTACCCATTGCAATGTTGACCTCACGTGGTGCCGATAAGCACAAACAAATGGCGATTAACTTAGGTGCTAGTGGATACTTTACTAAACCTTATCTTGAAGAAGCATTACTCGAAGCCGCAGGTCGGATGCTCAAAGGCGAAAAGCTGGTAAGCAATGCGACTACTAGCACATAAAGAATAGATATATACGAGTGGTTCATGTCCTTAATTCTGACCCTTTCGAGAATCCCATACCACTGGCGATGAGCCGAAATGACCGTAGGGGCACGATACATCGTGCCCCTACATGCCGTGGGATAGCATAAAAATATCGATGCCAAGGATGTATTTTCAGATGAATGACCGTAGGGGCACGATACATCCATTGGTGTCAACTTAACGTGA
>JANNFJ010000609.1:0-6701 GCA_031379725.1 Calothrix sp. OTE_75_metabat_31 | reverse complement strand
GGGCTTTGGCATCTCAACAATCACCCCATCATGTAATTCGTAACGAACTTCTGAGTTTTCTGGATACCATTCGATAAATTCATCAAAGGTAAGTAGCTTTAGTTCCGCTTGTGTTTGAGTCATAAAAGTTACTAATAGGGTTTATTTGTACTTCAATTACATAACGCTATCCATTTACGAAGTCTCCATCAATTTTATACATTTATTCAACAGTTCGTCTGCTGTTGACAATTCTACGTCAATACACATAAATCCAAGACGGTCAACCTCCTCCCTCATATGTTTATTATAAAATAGGGTGCGGTCTAGAAATTTTTGAATTAAGTGTTGTTCATCCTCACATACATTGCAAAAATTACTTTCATGCTTGATTCGGTTTTGGAAAAGTTGATTCCTAGCTCTAAGCCAAATTGCTTTAACGCTATTTAAGGCAACTAAATTTGCTACAAATCCTGGCCATAATGCGGAACCCTCAAGTACAAGACATTCTGCCGAGAAATCGGAGGCATGACGAACAATAACCTCGATCTGTGGCAACACATTTTTCTCATAATGCTGCAATACGTCTAAAAAAAGAGCTTCAACAGACACTTTCCTATAATATTCTGCTACGTGTTCTGGAATAGCTTTTCCATCTGCACCTACCCAAGGTCGTCCGGGATGTCGAGCAAGTTTGTCCGTAGAAAGATAACTCCAACCAAGCTTTGCAGCTATTGCTTGACCAAGGGTCGATTTACCTGCATGAGAAGAGCCACCAATTAGAATCACTCGTGTTTCATTGATTGATTTATCCATAAACTTTAAAAAAAGCGATGAACGAAAATCTACCTTTTGTGACGTTTCCCTCAATGCCAAAAATTGCAGTAAGTATCTCAATACTTATCGTAGTCGATGGTCAAGGAACCGCTCCCTAGAGGCATCGCATGGAGGTTTATTTCGACTACGTTCGTAACATGGGATTCTTCCCTTCGCTCAGAATGACAGTTTAATTTATTTTGACTACGTTCGTAACATGGGATTCTTCCCTACGCTCAGAATGACAGTTTAGTTTCTTTCAACTAGGTTTGTAACATTGAGAGGTAATACCCTTTAACATAAGGTTTTCTGATGTTTAACGATGGTGTTGCCGATTCAGGACTAATGCTTTTGATAAACATGATTTTTCGTTATCCCACGGTATTGTAGGGCACGATGTATCGTGCCCCTACGGCATCAACGGTATCCTTGTAATAAGTCAGAAATTTTAACACCACAAATATTTACTTACCCAACAACTTGAATCTCATTAAGGCTATTAATCACCACATCCGCACCGCGAACATTCTCTAGTCTACCTACCCAAGTAATTCCCACACAACCCGCAGCACGAGCATTTTTCGCCATTTGCATATCACCAATCGAATCTCCAACCATTAAGGTTACACTTGGTTCAACTCCCAACCGTTCGCAAGCTTGTAAAAACAACTTTGGATTAGGTTTATTCAACCCTCCATCAACACCCATTTGCAATTGGAGGTAATTACCTAACTGATGATACTTGACAAAATGCTCAACTTCATCTGTGGAAGCTGCCGAAAGAATACCCAATTTCAAACCAGCTGCCGATAAACTCTTCAACAATTCCAAACTACCAGCATACATCGGTGAAGCTGTTTCTCCTAGATATTTCTCGGCTTCATCTAAAGCTTTACTGGCAATTTGCAACGACTCAAACCAACTTTTTCCAGTTTCCGCAATATATCCAGCTGTGGCAATCTCGGTTTCATGCCGACTCGCTACTGCCATCATTCCAGCTGGGTCAATACTATCACCATTCACACCATACGCCATTAACAACGGTTCGCCAGTACCGGGAATCTGTGCATCTACCAGCCTAGCACTACGTTGAGCGTGCGATCGCAAAAATGTCTCCGAGTCTTCCAATGTCCCATTCTTATCGAACAAAATCGCCTGAATATTACTAAAAGTCTTATTTCCACACTTAATAGTTACCACGATTGCACCCCTAAAAAATTTTCTTGAAAATTTCCCACAAAAAAAGGGGTTTCCCCCTTTAAAAAATCTGATGAATTATTAATTATTCTCCAGCAGTAGCTGCTGGAATTCCTTCCTCAACTGCTGATGGAATTTCTTCTGGTACAACAGCATCTTCTGTTGCTGATGGAATTTCTTCTGGTGCAGCAGCTTCGGTTACTGGTGGAATTTCTTCTGGTACAACAGCTTCGGTTACTGATGAAATTTCTTCTGGTGCTACAGCGTCTTCCATTGCCGATGGAATATCTTCCTCTGGTGCAACAGCATCTTCCATTGCTGATGGAATATCTTCTTCGGCTATAGCTTCATCAACGGATGCAGGTGTAACACCACCACCTTGCTGTTTGGCAAGCAATTGTTCGCGGTACTTAGCTGCCATTTCTTCGGCTTTATCGTAAACCAAATCCCGGTTCTTAATCATGTCACCAGGTTCGGGTTCGAGTTGCTTCGTAGATAGCGAAATCCGTCCGCGTTCCGCATCCAAATCAATAATCATTACCTTAACTTCGTCATTAACATTAAACACGCTGTGGGGCGTATCGATATGCTCGTGCGAAATTTCCGAGATGTGTAACAAACCGCTGACTCCACCGATATCGATAAAGGCACCGTATGGTTTGATACCGCGTACTGTACCGATGACGACTTCGCCAACTTCGAGACGATTCATCTTGCGCTCAACCAATGCACGACGATGGGAAAGTACCAAGCGGTTACGTTCTTCATCGACTTCGAGGAATTTTAACGGTAGGTCTTCACCGACCAATTCTTCTTTTGGTTTGCGGGTGCTGATGTGCGAACCAGGAATAAATCCGCGCAAGCCTTCGATGCGTACCAGCGCACCACCTCGGTTAGTTGCGAATACTCCCGAACGAACGGTCGCATCTTCAGCTTGTAGCTGACGTACCCGTTCCCAAGCTCGCATATACTCAATCCGACGAATCGAAAGGGTCAATTGCCCGTCTTCGTTTTCATCGGTTAGAATAAAAAATTCTCTAGTTTCGTTTGATTGTAAAACTTCTTCCGGGGCATCGACCCGGTTAATTGACATTTCCTGAATAGGTATATATGCTGCCGTTTTAGCACCTATGTCAATCAGAGCGCCGCGTGGCTCGATACTGAAAACTGTACCGGGTACGACATCTCCAGGGCTGAAGTGATAATCGTATTTGTCTAATAATGCGGCGAAATCGTCGTGGGTAAATCCTATTTCAGCAGTTGCGGTTGATTTCTGATTGACCATGCTAAGTGTTTCCTGGGTGAGTCTCCGTAATTGTTTTTGCCTCCTAGCGATGTACATGCAAGCGTCTGTCGAACAGTCCACACCTACATCTTTCTCATCCTAGCGCACAAAAGTTGATTGAAATACATATCAACTTCCAAATTTAAAATTATATCAGATACTAAGCCACAATTATCTATTTACTAATTAATCAATAATATAGATAAGTTTAAATACTTGTATCGAATTAAACTTTTAACTTGACATTCTTAATTTTAAGCCTTTAAAACTAAATAACCGCTAATACCATTATTGGTACTAGCGGCTCAAGCTTAAGTAAATTAAAGCTTACTCATCTTTCTTAGTTTCAATGCGGGGGGGTTCGCGGAATGCGATCGCAAAGAAAATAGTTCCTAAAGCCAAAGTCAAAACCAAAATGTAAGCGAGTGCTTCCATATCAAAGCTTCCTACTGAATAAAAGCTGGTAATGTTTAGTGTAACAAGCTACGAAATAAAGATGAGATGAAGGATGAAACCTAAGATTCCATCCTTTCTCTTTATCTACACAGCTTCCTTACGACGGGTAGATTTGTCGCCCACTTTCTGGAATCGTCCCCATTCCACTTGTTCTTCCAAATCGGCATCGACACCAGCAAATACATCTCGGTAAAGTGTCCGAGAACCGTGCCAAATGTGACCAAAGAAGAATAGTAAAGCGAAGACTGCATGTCCGAAAGTGAACCAACCGCGAGGACTGGTACGGAATACACCATCCGAGTTTAAGGTTTCGCGGTCAAACTCAAAGATTTCTCCACCTTGAGCTTTACGGGCATACTTCTTAACATCAGATGGGTCATCGAAACTCTTACCGTTCAAGTTTCCACCGTAGAAGTCAACAGATATACCTGCTTGTTCAAAGCTACTTCTCGATTCTGCACGACGGAAAGGAATGTCCGCACGGACAATATTGTCAGCATCGGTCAGTAGAACAGGGAAGGTTTCAAAGAAGTTAGGGAGACGACGCACGGTCAATTCCCGACCTTCGTTATCTTTGAATACTGCATGACCCTGCCATGATTGAGCAATACCATCACCTTTATCCATCGGACCAACGCGGAACAAACCACCTTTGGCGGGGCTGTTACCAACGTAGTCGAAGAACGCGAGTTTTTCAGGAATTTGTGCCCAAGCTTCCGAGAGGCTTGCACCTTGCGCTACACTGCCTTGAACGCGACGTTGAATTTCTTGCTTAAAGTATCCTTGGTCCCACTGATAGCGAGTTGGCCCAAATAACTCAATTGGAGTCGTGGCGTTACCGTACCACATCGTACCAGCAACGACAAACGCAGCAAAAAAGACTGCGGCAATACTACTCGAAAGTACGGTTTCAATATTACCCATCCGCAAGGCTTTATAGAGCCGTTCGGGTGGTCTAACTACTAAGTGGAATAATCCAGCAATAATACCAACAACACCAGCAGCAATGTGGTGTGCGACAACCCCACCAGGGTTAAATGGGTTGAATCCATCGGGTCCCCATTCTGGTGCTACTCCTTGGACGTGACCCGTCAACCCGTAGGCATCAGAAACCCACATTCCCGGTCCGAACAACCCGGTTTGGTGGAATGCACCAAAACCGAAGCAAAGTAAACCAGAAAGGAACAAGTGAATACCAAACATTTTTGGTAAATCGAGAGCAGGTTCACCTGTACGGGGGTCTTGGAAGAGTTCCAAATCCCAGTAAACCCAGTGCCATACTGCTGCTAAGAATAGCAAACCAGAAAGGACGATGTGAGCCGCAGCTACACCTTCAAAAGACCAGTAGCCGGGGTCATAGCTGGGGTCACCCATGACATTCCAGCCACCCCAAGAACCTACTACACCCAAGCGTGACATGAAGGGCAATACGAACATCCCTTGTCGCCACATTGGGTTCAATACGGGGTCACTTGGATCGAAAATAGCTAGTTCGTATAATGCCATTGATCCAGCCCAGCCTGCTACTAGGGCTGTGTGCATCAAGTGTACAGAAATTAGCCGACCTGGGTCGTTGAGGACGACTGTATGTACTCGGTACCAGGGTAGTCCCATCGACTACGCGCCTCCAAAAATGAGTTTGTTTACTAAGGAATTTTTCAGTTTTTGTTATGACAAAGACTTGCGTCCTTCCACTGCATTGTCTTTTGACTCTCCTCGCCTTAAAAGAACGAGGATTCACAAGAAGTTTTAGGCTATATCTTCTTGTATCCCAGTTTCAGGCATTGCCCTAGATGTTGGGTTCCCAGGCTCAACACGTTTGTCACGAGGGCGTGCTGATATCTCCTTACGTTTTTTCGGGCGTTTAGAGTTTTTAGGCTCTGGTTTCACGGAGTCCCCGTGTACCTTTTTATCTGAAACCATGTTTCAAATATATCAACAAAAGCCGTCCTATAAGGACGGGGTTTTCAACCCAAATTTTTGATAAATTAGACCGCGTGGGCTGATTGGCGATTCATGTTTTTTGGGAATACGGAAACTTGTCGTTACCATATTCTGCAAAAAGCAAATGAGTGCGATCGCCAATACAAAAATGAGAATGTTTTAAAAAGTGTAACTATTGATGGAGCTGTTTGCAACCCCCTAATAACTAAGCAATAGTCAATAAGCAAGAGCTAAAAATCTGCTTCTTAGTATGATTTATAATTTGTCAATCAGTAATTATGCTCAAATAAACGACGGTATTCAGGGTCAAATCAATGAATATTGCTAATTTTTGATGCTTATATGAGAGATACGTATAAACATGACAGCGGCTGCTTAACAAAAAAATGGATATATTAACTTTTGTTACTTTTTTACAAAACTTAATAAAATTAAATTTAAGTTAAGCCTTATTCAAGTTACGGAAATTATGCAATACTCGCTTCTGCACTCTTCTTCAGAAACTTTGGGCGTGAGAAGCAACTAAAATTTATGAATAATAAATAAGACTTATGCAGGAGTTATGAGAGAACGTATCACAGAGCCACAGAGGAGCCAGCGCGTTGCGGAGCCAGTTGCGTGGGGGGTACTTACGACAAGCCGCTGCGCGTCTACCCCCCGTTGTAGCTTGCTTCTTGCAGGGTGCAATCTGGCATGGGGTACAAAGCGTTGTAGCGTCTGGCGTGACACAGAGGTGGGGCGGGTTTGGGAGAGTTTTTGCGTAAGTCTTAATAAAACACAGTACTTCTTTGTAGATATAGACAGACGGGAGTTGATCGCAATGCTGATAGTGATAGATAATTATGACAGTTTTACATACAACTTGGTTCAGTATTTGGGAGAATTAGCAGTAGATTTTCCTGTAGCTAGTGATATTCGCGTTTTTCGTAACGACAAAATCTCAATCGACGAAATTCGTACTCTCAAGCCGGATGGAATCGTCATTTCTCCCGGTCCGGGTCGTCCTGAAGATGCGGGAATTTCC
>JANNFJ010000579.1:0-2959 GCA_031379725.1 Calothrix sp. OTE_75_metabat_31 | reverse complement strand
ACTCATATTTATACAACAGTTTCGAGCCAGTCGTAAACTTTCTCTAACTGTTCGAGGGTGATTAGCCCATATTGCCATAAAATCATCGGTAACGGGCCTGGGTCTTGTTGACTGTGACGAAGTGCAACAGCTATGCAAGCTGATGAAATCGCCAAATCTTCCTGTAAAAAATGAATCAATCGAGAATAAGTTGTTGGTGACATTTGTGTCCCACCTCCTTGGGTAGTGTGTATTGTCATATATCTACTTGTCGTTATAAATCGCGTAGTGGACAGTATTTCATCTGTCACTGTTAAAATACTCGACGTTAATCAAATCAATAAATTTGACTCTAATTCCGGAAAATAGCCAGTTAAATCATCTTTGAGAAAACATTTAACGTCTGCAACATCTAATGTTTCTCAAATATCAAACCGTACTTACCCTGGTATCTCGATTCAATTTATTTCATCTGTCCCGTTGGGCAATTGAATTTTTTGTATCAAATATTCGATAGCTTTATAATCTCTTATTAGCGACTTTTTATACTTGCGCCTAAAGGAATATTTTTATGCTACTAAACCCTTGAATTGTAATCTCAACTTTTTTTAGGAGTGGCTTGATTTGATTCGCAGTATACTAAATATTTTTATGAAAGTAAACTTTTTTTTACAAGCAATAATGAGTTTTTTTTTGAGCTATGCAAGTTTATCTAACTATACAAAGCATTTCAAGCATCTGACTATACAAAAATAAATCAGTAAATCCACTTTAACAGATGATATATTTTTAACCTTTCTGAGAAGAATTTAGAAATCGTATAGTAATGCGATCGCCAACCTTCAATTTGAGTTCGGCAGCTCGTCCGGCACGCAGTTCAATCACCCGGTCAACGAGTTTGTTTGGTCCGTAGGTAGGACAAGGCTCTTGAGTGCAAGGAGGGGCTTTATCGGCGATATACTGGACTACTCCTTGATGAATAAAAACCATATCCAAAGCTACGGGTACATTTTTCATCCAGAAAGCAACAGGTTGGGGTGAAGGAAACTCGAACAACATGCCTCTGTTATCGGGCAATGCTGGACGGTACATCAAACCCATTTGCTGCTGCTGGGTGGTTTTGGCAACTTCTAAGTCGATACTAGTGCCATTAGGTACAACAGCCACAGCCGAAATAGGCAATTTTTGTCCTTTGTTAGGATTGGGTGTAGTTGCTGCTGGTGCTTGGGTAGCGGGTGTTGTAGTCGGGGGATTCGCGGGTGTGGGAGTCGAACAGCTTATCAGCAAAACTCCCAGGAGTACGGGAAACAAATTTAACCAACGGTTCATCAATTTTTAACTTTGGGTTTTAGATATTCGATTCTACATCGTTGTTTGTGATTATTACCACTTGTATGAAAATTTTTTTTGAAGTAATTGGGTCAGTGGTCAATTGTCAGTGGTCAGTGGTTAGTGGTTAGTGGTTAGTTGTCAGTGGTTAGTGGTTAGTGGTTAGTTGTCAGTGGTCAGCCTATTTGTGTTTACCCCACTCTATTTGGTTAGTGGAAGATAAACGCAATTGCTTAAAAAGTATCAAAATTTTGGAATAATTTAACTATCTCTAAGAACGTAACCAACACCCCGCACGGTTTGGATAAGTCGTTTTTGTCCTTCGTCCTCAATTTTTAACCGTAGGTAGCGGATGTAAACTTCAATCACGTTCGATTCACCCATAAAATCATAACCCCAGACATTTTCCAGAATTTGTTCGCGGGTTAGTACTTCACGGGGATGTTCCATCAAAAACTTTAATAATTCAAATTCTTTCATAGTTAGGTCAATAGCGCGACCCCCCAATAAAGCCCGACGGGTTGCAATATCGAGTCCCAGGTCACCAAACCGTAATTGTTCGCTGTTATCGATGTCAGGTTTAAGGTAGAGACGAACCAAATTTAAGAAGTCTTCAGAACGGTATGGTTTGAGGAAATAATCATCAGCCCCAGCTTCTAGACAAGCAACCCGGTCATCAACAGTATCCCGTGCCATGAGAACTAAAACAGGCGATCGCATTCCCGATACCCGGATATTTCTACACAGCGACAATCCCGATTCACCCGATAGCATCCGGTCTATAACAATTAAAGCCGGGTCACGTTCTCGACTCGATAATAACCCCGTTCCTGCATCATGTGCGACCACAGCTTCATATCCAGCCTCTTTTAAATCGAATGAAAGCTGCGAAGCTAAACTATCATCGCTTTCAATCACCAATACACAAGGATTGTGAGTAAGCATCATAAGTAATTCTAATATTAAAGTTTAACTAGCAGCGAACTATTCACGACCATGATGACATGCTTCTTTATAATGCACGCCAAATGATTCATGTATTTAGACTGCACTCTCTCTTCTTTGCGCCTGGTGCGCGACGGCAGATGCTACAACGGAGGGAACCTCCGCAACGCACTGCCTCCTCTGCGCGATATATAATTCTATTTATTTGTATTTTTGTATCCTGGATATCCTTGTAATTTGTAGCAAGCAACCACGAAAATCAAGACATTCATTAGCAAAACTTCGCTAAAAATAATTCAGTAGCAACACCCTAAAATATGTCCCAACCAACCATAGAATCAATCCTTCAGGAAAAGCGTTTATTCTCACCCAGTCCCGAATTTTCGCAAAACGCCCAAATAAAAAGCCTCGAAGACTACCAAAAACTCTACGATAAAGCCGCTTCTAACCCCGAACAATTTTGGGCAGACCTTGCCGAAACCGAATTACACTGGTTCCAAAAGTGGGATACCATCCTTGATTGGCAACCTCCCTTCGTTAAATGGTTCGTCAACGGTAAAATCAATATTTCTTACAACTGTTTAGACAGACACCTAAATACTTGGCGCAAAAATAAAGCTGCGATTATTTGGGAAGGAGAACCAGGAGACTCACGTACCATTACTTACGCACAACTGCACCGGGAAGTGTGCCAGTTTGCAAATGT
>JANNFJ010000552.1:0-6552 GCA_031379725.1 Calothrix sp. OTE_75_metabat_31 | reverse complement strand
GACAGGCGAGACGCCTATCCTACGATTGATGCCATAGAAAGTAATGCGATCGCACTTATTTGATTTGCTATAAAATACTCTTATAACTTACCTCTGTTTTACGGCTAAAACCTTTACACCATCAGGTTTTTACGTAATTACACGGTAATTTTAAATATTATCTTTATATAGGCTACATCTGCCCGTTGGGCGATCGCATCATGGCAAAAACAAAAAAAACTTCCAATATTGCCAATCTCAATGACCCACAACATTACCTTAACCGCGAGCTAAGTTGGTTGGAATTTAATAAACGGGTGCTTTCTGAAGCAATGGATTCGCGTACACCATTGTTGGAACGTCTCAAGTTCATGGCAATTTTCTGTTCCAATTTGGATGAGTTTTTCATGGTGCGAGTCGCAGCACTCAATCAGCAAGTTGAAGCGAAGGTTGCCCAGTTAACCTTTGATGGACGTACACCACAGCAACAATTGGATGAAATTGGTACTGTTTTGCGTCCTTTGGTAACTGAACAGCACCAATATTTTGAAAAAGTTTTGCGATCGCAACTCGCTGAAAATGGTATTTATCTTGTCGATTACATCGATTTGAGTCAGAAGCAGCGTAATTATCTCGATAATTATTTTGAAGACCAAGTTTTTCCAGTCATCACCCCCTTGGCAGTTGACCCCAGTCACCCTTTCCCCTACATTTCTAACCTCAGCTTGAATTTAGCTGTGATGGTCAAAAATCCCGAAACTGAGGAAGAATTTTTTGCACGGGTGAAAGTCCCGACTGTATTACCGCGATTCTTACCGCTACCTCCAGAATTAGGAATTGTACACAACGGTAAACCTGCAGTATGGACTGGCATACCTTTAGAACAAGCAATTGCCCATAACCTCGAATCGTTATTCCCAGGAATGAATATCCAGGAATATCATACTTTCCGCATTACCCGTGACGCTGACTTAGAACTCGAAGAAGACGAAGCAGAAGATTTGCTGTTAGCGATTGAACAGGAATTACGAAAACGTCGAGTTGGTGGAAGCACCCTGAGACTCGAAATTCACTCGGATACTCCTGAAGCTGTGCGATCGCGTTTACTCGAAGATTTAGATTTAGACCCTACCGATATTTACGAAGTCGAAGGACTGCTGGGATTGCGGGATTTGATGTATTTTATGTCACTCCCACTTCCCGAACTCAAAGACAGTTCCTGGCAATCGGTTGTACCTTCAAGATTACAACGCATCCGCGAACCAAATGTTAACCCCGATATGGTAGAGGTAGAAGACGGTAAAGATATCTTCGCGGTAATTCGAGAACGCGATTTACTCGTCCACCATCCCTATCAATCGTTTACTGCATCTGTTGTGAAGTTTATAACACATGCAGCACATGACCCCGATGTGCTGGCAATCAAGATGACACTTTATCGAACATCCGGGGATTCACCGATAGTTAATGCATTAATTGCAGCAGCAGAAAACGGCAAACAAGTATCAGTATTGGTCGAACTGAAGGCACGGTTCGATGAGGAAAATAATATCTATTGGGCACGACGGTTGGAAAGCGTCGGCGTGCATGTAGTGTATGGATTGGTCGGTTTGAAAACGCACTGCAAGACTGTTTTGGTGGTGCGACGCGAAAAAGACCATATGCGTCGCTATGTCCATATTGGTACGGGTAATTACAACCCAAAAACCGCAAGGCTATATACTGACTTTGGTTTATTTAGCTGTCGGGAAGAATTGGGTGCGGATTTGACCGACTTGTATAATTATTTAACAGGTTATTCACGCCAAAAGTCCTATCGGCAATTGTTGGTTGCACCAGTGAATATGCGCGATCGCTTTCTAGGTTTGATTAATCGTGAAATCGAAAATGCCCACAACGGTTTTTCGGGACGCATCGTTGCGAAAATGAATTCTTTGGTCGATCCGCAAATTATTGCATCTCTATATGAAGCTTCCCGTGCTGGAGTTCAAATCGATTTAATTATCCGTGGTGTTTGCTGTTTGCGTCCGGGACTAAAAGATATTAGCGAAAATATCCGCGTCCTTAGCATTATTGGTCGTTTCTTAGAACATTCTCGCATTTACTATTTTTACAATCATGGGCAGGAAGAAATTTTTATTGGCAGCGCTGATTGGATGCCACGAAATCTAGACCGTCGTGTTGAAGCTATTACTCCAATTCAAGACCAAGAAATTGCTAAAGATTTGCAAGAAGTTTTGGGAATAATGCTGGCAGATAATCGTCAAGCTTGGGACTTACAACCCGACGGTAGTTATATCCAAAGATTCAACAGCGATAATTCTCCTGAATCTAGTTCGCAAAAGACTTTTATGGCAATGTCTCTAAGTTCGGTTGGGATTACCTCGAATCATAATCAAAAAAAAGTAGTGCGAACATAGAGACATTATATGTAACGTCTCTAAACCAGGATTTATATTAATAACGATTCTCAAATCTCCAACTTTTCACAAAAGCTGGGGATATTTTTTGCTTGTTTGCTTAACTCCTTTGGAGTATAGCCCCTGAATGCACTGCCCTAATCTAAAATCAAGCTAAAATTTTTCATAAAATTTCTGAGTTTTAAAAAGTCGATAGTTGCGAGTATACATAATTTATTCACCCATTAGATAGAGTTCATCTAAGGGCATGTTCTTTTAAACTATAAAAGATATTATCCATTTTCTTATTATTTGTTAGGATGTTAATGTTATCCTGTGAATCCTCGACGTTACGGGTTTTAGTCGTTGACGACCACGAACTGACTCGTATAACCTTGCAAATGGTACTTTCTTGCCAAAAGAACATGACTGTAGTTGGGTTGGCTACAAATGGGAAAGAAGCCATCGAAATGGTCAAACGTCACCAACCAGATGTAATTGTTTTAGATTTACAAATGCCTGTCATGGATGGTTGGACAGCGTCCGGTCAAATCAAAGCGATCGCACCTAATACTCAAATTATTGCTTATTCTTCAGTCGAAGAAGCTAAAACCAAAGATCCAAAATCAATGGTCAGCTGGGATGCTTTTTGCAAAAAAGAAGTTCCCACATCTGAACTAGTAGCCCTGGTACGACAATTGGGAAACGGAATTAGCAAATCTTCGGTTGGTAAATAGTGTATGCAACAAAATATACAGCAAAATTGCCCCGTAAATCCTAGATTAAGTCAGCTTACAAAAGTAAGACCTGTAGACTTGTTATTTAGCATCGGTACTCACTGCCCATTGGCAGTGAGTACCGATGCTACTTTAATTTTGGGCTGAAAGCTAAACTTTATAAGCTTTCGGCTTGGGGAAAGGTGCGTCTATATTCATCAATTAATTCGTCCATTTCTTCCAAAGCTTGATTAACATCAATTCTTAGAGTCCCCAAATTTGGTTGTTCCAAAAGTCGCAACAGGTAGTCACGCTTGCTTTCAACGGTAATAATACGCTCTTTTATAGCTTGTGCATCCATTTTCTTACAATCCTTAAATCTCTTCACTTTAAAATTAACGTATAAATCGACGTAGGGAGTAGGGGTAAAGGATTAAAGAATTTCCTCATTAGTTCCTCCCTAGCAAGACTGTTTCATTTTCCAAAGAAAATTAGTTTACCACGCGGTATTGTCAGGGCGGGGCAACCCCGCCCCTACGACTAACTTAAATTCAAACGAAATAAGACTTCGGTGATTTTTCTTCTATAAAGAATGAAGCAGCCCTGCTTACTCCCTTACTCCCCTTCCCTAAATAGCAAGCGATCGCAGATGATGATAATAGTTAAGTTATCAAAATTTATACCTTTATCATTATGTTCGGCAAAATTCGCTTGTCTGTTCTGGGTTTAACTGTAGGTGGTTTATTGACAACGATGGGCTTTGTTGCCTACGCTACCGATAACCCGACACTCAATTTAGCTGGTTTCTTTTATGGTATTCCTCTGCTTTTGGGTGGATTAGCACTCAAAGCAAGCGAACTTGAACCAGTACCCTTTACCCAGACAACTACCCCAACCGTTTTAAAACTGCGGGAAACCCAAGCAACCGTTACTCAAAATAAAATCCGTAAAGATATTACTCGTTACTGCTACGGACAAGATGCCCATTTCGATCAAGCCCTTAATTATCTAAAACTTAGTCCCTCAGATGATGAGATGCCAATTGTTACAGGATTACGCGAAATCGAAACAAATGGTTTATATACTTTAATATTAGAATTTGATTCCCCATGCGTACCATTTGAGGAATGGCAGGCAAAGCATGATAAAATGACAAAATATTTTGGACCCAGTGTTGAGGTCAAAGTTGCTAAAACAGGTGAAGAAGAAATTGAGTTATCATTGATGACTACTATAAATAGTTAATAGCTGTTCGTTACTAGTGGTTTGTATCCTTAATTTTGACGGTTTTAAAGACGTTACGTGTAGTGTGTAGTGTCTCTACCAACCGTCAAAATTAGTTAGATTTATTTTTCCAAACGTACAGCGTACCACTGCAAATACTCTCCAGGATTAAGGTTTAACTCGCAGGTGGTATCAATTAAATATTTTACTTGTGCTTCTATTGAATTAAACTGTTGTAACTCACGTGGTAAATCCTCAAATTTGATTTGCTTGATTATTCCTTTGAGCTTTTCTTGCAACTCCAATGCTGTCAAAAACTGTTCGGCTTGGTTAGTTTCAAGGACAACAAAATTATCTTCCTCATACATTAATGAATTAGGCATAGTGGTAGTTTGATATTTTTACAATAATACAGGAATATTACTCATTGGATAATTAGTTAAAAATCCTATAGATAAAAGTTGTTAAGATTCTAAGCTTCACGATTCGTAAAAATTATATAAGATTTGTTATATTCCGCGACCTTATGAGAGTATAGGGTTTTTTAGTTTTAATTTTTGAGCTACTAATAGCTTAGTTTTCCCATAGCCCACAGATTTATTAAACAAACCTGTCAATATTCAGGTCTTTAGATATATAGCGTTTTTCAACCCTTGTGAGGTACAACGATTTTACACTAAAGTAGGGGCGCAATTCCTTGCACCCTACATATGTCCTTCATCTACCCAGAAAGCAACGTTATGCCTTTTTTGATGGTATTGCTGTACTGGTGAAAGGGCATTATAAATTTAGTTGCTAACTTTTTTACAACAATTTATATGTATATTCACGGTTGTTAATTGAATATCAAAATGATATGCATTACTGATTTTTTAAGCGACACTCAACTTTTTTCAAAAAAATGAAAATTACGCTTGGATACTTGGGAAATATAAATAGTGACATCTTTACTCCCAGTCTGCTTCAAAAAGTAAAATAAATTTTTGCTTATCTTTACAGGTCATCTACCATGCTGGATATAATGAACATTCTACAATTGTCAAGCGAAGGCTATTCGGGCACTAAGCAAGAGCTTAAAAGCGTTTCCTCCAACAGGAAATGATAATTTCAAGGAGCTGACTACTTTAAATATTATCTTAAAACGATAACCTCGCAGTTTAAACCAATACCTTAACTGCAAAAAAAATTATCGTTTCCCGGATATGCCAAACAAACGCTGATATTTTTGTAAAACGCAACTCATGTTAGGCAAAAGCCCTATTTCAGTATCTAACAATCCACCCCTGATTCTTGTAGTTGATGACGACAGAAGTATACGGTTACTACTACGTGAATTTATGGAACAAGAAGGTTATCAAGTAGTTGAAGTCAATAATGGCAAACAGTGCCTAGATGCCTATGCAGACAATAAACCCGACCTGATTTTACTCGATGCGCTGATGCCAGAAATGGATGGCTTTACATGCTGCAAGCAATTGCTGCAAATTGCCAGAAATAATCTTGCGATCGCACTTGCCAATTTTGACACCGGCGGCTCGTTTGGCAGTACAATTATCTCCAGGCTTTGGGAACGAACTCCCATACTGATGATTACGGGGTTAGATGACCCAGCCTCTGTAGACCGTGCGTTTGAATCTGGGGCAAGCGATTTTGTAACCAAACCAATCCACTGGGCAGTTTTACGGCAACGAGTGCGAAGGTTACTTCAACAAGCCCAACTTTACAAACAACTCGAAGCTGCAAACCAAGCGTTACAAAAACTAGCCAATGTTGATGGTTTAACGTCAGTGGCGAATCGCCGCCACTTCGATCAATATCTTAAGTCCCAATGGTTATCATTAGCTCAAGAAGAAGCACAGCTATCATTAATTTTGTGTGATATCGATTACTTTAAGCTATATAACGACAAATACGGACATCCGGCAGGGGATTTGTGCCTACAAAAGGTTGCCGCTGTGTTAAGTAAATCCGCAGAACAAATTCAAGGTTTAGTGGCACGTTATGGAGGTGAAGAATTTGCTGTAATTATGCCTTATACTCCGGCAACTGGTGCAGTTAGTATCGCAGCATCAATGCAAGCTGGTATCAGGGAATTAGAAATAGCTCATACCGAATCTGGTGTTAGTCAGTACGTTACATTAAGTTTGGGAGTAGCAACAACCATTCCCACCTTTGAATCTTCGGGATACGATTTGGTTCAGATTGCTGACAAAGCACTATACCAAGCAAAGGCA
>JANNFJ010000547.1:0-1921 GCA_031379725.1 Calothrix sp. OTE_75_metabat_31 | reverse complement strand
CACAGGCGAGACGCCTATGCGCTCAACCCGAAGAGTGCGGGATCTTGCTACAAAATTAAAGACACAGACTACTAGATTTGTGTTCTTTTCCTTTATACTTTGTAGTATTTCAGTCGATCGGATTCTAATCAAACAAAATATTCGCACATAAATAATTAAAACCGAGACGAGAGTGCTTTGATTCTCAAGTCGTATAATTGTCCAATCGCTCTAATAATATCGCCTTTTTCACTGGATAATTGCAGTTTATCGATAGCTTGATTAAGACTACTTCCCCCACGCAAATATTTTAATAATTGACTTTTTTGCGATGCATCTAAAACTTCGCCGATCTTACGGTTACGTCCTTGACGCATTGCTTGTATTTGCTGACTTTGACGAGGAGTGAAAACTTCTGAAGCTTCGTTAGTTTTCCCAATCGTGGCATTTCCAGTTATGTTGAGTTGAGTTGGAAGTGCATTGGCAATTTTTGGTGTTGCAAATAAACTTGCCATAACCAACACTAACGTTACAAATCGCATCAAAAGTTTACCAGTCATTTTACTGAACTCGCAAAAAATACCTACATATTATAAATTACCAGGGAATAGGGACTAGGGACTAGAAAAAAGAAAATTATAGCCCCAACAGCACAAGCCTATTCCCAACTTCCTCTGCGATCTAAAATAGCTTTGGTTTTCAATTCGCTTAATTCAAAAATCGCCTGAAGCATATCCCATTGGTCGCGCTCTAAATCTAGTGCTTCGACCGCATACTCAAGGGTATGACCGGAACGCAGGTAATGTTCGAGTTGGGAATGTTGAGATTTATTAAGAACTCCAGTAATTTCCTGGTTACGACGCTGATTTACACCTTGGAGTTCTTGACGTTCTTGGGGAGTGAGGTTTTTCTCATTAATAGCTGTCGAAGCGTGATTGACAATTGGAGTGGAATGTGCGTTAGATAAAGCCGAATGTGCTAAGGCTATTCCTGGTAAGGAGAAAACAACCGCAAGCACTATCACTGTAACCAGGAGCAACCTTTGATATTTAATAGCCATATTGAACGGGGTTAGTCCTTTGTGGGCTTTGTGGAGGGTAAACATCAAGAGTGCTGAAGAACTCGCTACTAACTGTTTTCCATCACTTATAGGATAGTCAGTTTAATGGGATGAATAATGTAATCTCTATGACGCACCTTAGAATTTGATAAGAAAGAAAAATGTATTAATCATATTAGAATTACATTCTTTTATATTTCTCGACTCAAAGGTATCATCAAAAGCATTAACTGAGGTGACATCGATGAGCGAACAAATTCTAATCAAAGATGCTATTGATGGGACTGTATCTGGTGTACATGAAGCAGTAGAAGATACAGCAATCGATTTAGAAACTGCGTTTCGGGAATCTCATGTCCAGGAAATTTTGGAGCGGCTCGACCGAGAGTTAGTCGGGTTGCGGTCGGTTAAGAATAAAATTAGGGAAATGGCAGCCTTGCTGTTAGTCGATCGCGTTCGTAAAAGTTTGGGTTTAACTGCAGGCGCTCCGACTTTACACATGACGTTCTTGGGGAACCCTGGTATGGGTAAAACTACAGTAGCAATGCGGATGGCAGAAATTTTGTATCGGTTAGGGTATATACGCAAAGAAAATGTGATGTTAGTCACCCGCGATGATTTGGTCGGGCAGGGTATGGGGCAAACCGCACCCAAAACGCGGGAAGTTTTGAATAATGCAATGGGTGGGGTGTTGCTGGTTGATGAAGCATATACTTTGTTTCGTCCCGACTATCCAGGTGATTTTGGGTTAGAAGCGATCGAAATTTTGATGCAGGTGATGGAAAATCAGCGCGATGATTTGGTCGTAATCCTAGCGGGCTATGCTGACCGGATGGACATTTTTTTTGAGAGCAACCCTGGCTTTCGCAGCCGTATCGCGCA
>JANNFJ010000494.1:0-3672 GCA_031379725.1 Calothrix sp. OTE_75_metabat_31 | reverse complement strand
GATTCGGCTTTCATAACAGGTAGCATCTTCGCTGCTAAAATTAGTATCATTTAAATCTGCACCTGCGAGATTTGCGCCTTTGAGATTACAACCAATAAATAATTTTCCGACTCCGCGCTTTTTGACTAGTAAATCACGGATTCTAGAATCCATTAAAATTGTATTATTTACCCTTGCACTATCGATATTTTCTGCTAAATGAAAATTAGTATGAGCCAAATTTGCATTGCCAAAATTAGTATTTTTGAGTGTTGCTTGGTGAAAATTAGCATTACTCAAATTGGCATTTTTAAAAGTCGTTCCATCTATCGAAGCTAATGAAATTGCAATCCCACGAATAAATGCAAATTTCTCTTCGTTAATAAATACTTGTCGTCCCAGATATATCCCTAATAACGTCCCTACAATTGCTGTGGAAATTCCCACAATCATTGCAGTTGTTGTGGCACTAGGAGTATTCGTTACACCTACACCCAACCACACCCCCAAGATACCACCAATAATGATTGCCAGTAGAGCCAAAACTACACCCGCACTGCGGGTTAATATTACAGTCATAGTCATAGAAGTTGCTATCACCAACGCGATCGCAATATTTACAGCTACCAAAACCCCTGCAACTGAACCGGCAATTACCCCATCGACCGCAGTTACCCCCGCAAGTGCGATGGCAACAGCACCCACTACTGCAGAAGCACCCAATGCTACTTCCAGTGCTTGATAGCTCGTTAACACGCAAAATACAGCTAGTGTCAACAGTGCAATACCTGAAGCTATAAGTGTAAATTGCAATCCATTCTTCACAGCAAAAAAAATAAAGTCAGTAGCAATAAGTCCCGAAAATGCTGCCGCAAATCCACAAATCGCCGATAAGCTCAAAGCAACACCCATCAATAAAGCCAAGGAATGATATTGATGCCCAGCTTTGGCATGACTGAAATTAGCATCAATTAACGTAGTTTCTGTAAAATTTGCCCCACGTATATCTGCATGGCTAAAATTAGCACCAATCAGATTTACACCTTGGAAAGAACGACCTCGTAGGTTTTGGTTCGTGAAGTCTAACAGCATTAATTAGCAGTAGGGTACAGGAAAAAAATAAAGAAACATACAGCATTTTGAGAGTAAATGAAGTACACCCCACACTGCCTTCGGCACCCCTCCCCGCTTGCGAGGAGGGGCTGGGGAAGGGGTTCTTCCATACCTCATTTAGATGAAAAGTGCTGTAATTACGCAAAAACCCTGCCAAATCTTAACTCCGTGGTCTGTTGTGCCTCTGCGGTCAGTCATTGCGTCGCTGTTGCGTAAGTCCACTCAACAATTCATATAAAAAGGGCACGGCATTGCCGTACCCTCTAAAAATATAAAAAATAATTGTCGCCTACTAGTACCCACTGGTGTAAATGGTATATTTCGACAAGGTACTAGATTAAATATCCTTCTCGCTCAACTCACGAGTCATATAATCAAACGGCTCATCGATAAAGCTAGTATTTGCCACACCAGCAGTAGCAGCTTGTGCCTTGACCATATCCTTCATAATCTGGATACCGCGAACAGTAGGACCAATTGGCACGCTTAACGAATTATAAGTTTCTCTTAACCCTTGCAACACCCGCTCGTCTAACACATCCATACTGCCAGCCACGAGTGCATAGGTTGCATAGCGTAAATAATAATCCATATCGCGCAAACAAGCTGCATAACGACGAGTCGTATAAGCATTGCCACCAGGACGAATCAATTCGGGTTGTTCCTCAAACAAAGCCGAACCAGCTTGCTTTACAATTGCTGCTGCATTTCCATTGATAGCCGCAGCCGCTTGGACTCGTGCCGTACCGCTTTCAAAATAGGATTTAAGATTTTCAATCGCAATCCGGTCGAAATAACGTCCGGCAACGTCATAATTTTTAATTAAACTCGTAACAGCGTCCCGCATTCCTTTATCTCCCGATTCCTAACAGAGGTTTGATATTTATTTTTGAGTTGCCTCGATGCAAAAAACGCATTACTCTGCGAATAAGCATCGCACAAATATATTTGGGCACAAAAACATAGGTCTACTTTAAGGATTCTATGATAAGTTGCCCCCTACACAATGCACTGTGTATTTATGTAACGTTATCGTTGGGTAAAGGTTAATATAACCTTTAAACTTGAAATTCTGTATCAAAAATTACAAAAATCTTGTCTTCATATTTTTACGATATTCCAGGTGTGTCAGAATTAGGTTCGACCAAGCTTTCTTCAGCGATGATGAAGCAATTTTTATTGATGACTGTGACAAAACCAGCAGATAAGGAGTAACTATGACAACCCCACAAGAAGTCTTGAAGATGATTCAAGACGAAAAAATTCAGATGATTGACCTGAAATTCATCGATATGCTGGGAACTTGGCAGCATTTAACTATGTACCAAGACCAAATCGACGAAAGCAGCTTCAGCGAAGGTGTACCGTTCGATGGTTCCAGTATTAGGGGTTGGAAAGGAATCGAAGCCTCTGACATGACAATGGTTCTCGATGCCAACACAGCTTGGATCGACCCCTTCATGCAAGAGCCAACATTGAGTATCGTTTGTAGCATTGCCGAGCCTCGTACAGGTGAACCCTACGACCGTTGCCCGCGTTCTATTGCTCAACGTGCCGTCGATTCAGTGATTGCAAGTGGCGTTGGTGATACAGTATTCTTTGGTCCCGAAGCCGAATTTTTTATCTTTGATGATGTTCGCTTTGACCAAAATTCGAGTTCTGGTTACTACTATGTAGACTCCATCGAAGCTAAATGGAACTCCGGTAGAGTTGAACCAGGTGGTAACTTAGGTTACAAAGCCCGCTTTAAAGAAGGTTACTTCCCAGTTGCACCTACCGACACTTTCCAAGACATGCGGACAGAAATGCTGCTGACAATGAAGGCCTGCGGTGTTCCCATCGAAAAACATCACCACGAAGTAGCAACCGGCGGTCAGTGCGAACTTGGTTTTAAATTTGGTAAATTAATCCAAGCTGCTGACTGGTTGATGACTTACAAATATGTCATCAAAAACGTAGCTAAGAAGTATGGTCGAACCGTCACCTTCATGCCCAAACCTGTATTTGGCGATAATGGTTCGGGTATGCACTGTCACCAGTCGATTTGGAAGGATGGTCAGCCTTTGTTCGCTGGCGATAAATATGCTGGTTTAAGCGACATGGCATTATACTACATTGGTGGTCTACTCAAGCACGCACCAGCTCTGTTAGCTATCACTAACCCCACCACCAACTCTTACAAGCGTTTGGTTCCCGGTTACGAAGCACCTGTAAACTTAGCTTACTCTTCAGGTAAACGTTCAGCCTCGATTCGCATTCCCCAATCTGTTAACAACCCCAAAGCGAATCGCTTGGAGTTCCGCTGTCCTGATGCTACTTCTAATCCCTACTTGGCATTTGCAGCAATGCTTTGTGCTGGTTTGGATGGTATTAAGAATAAGATTCATCCTGGTGAACCTTTAGATAAAAATATCTACGAATTATCTCCCGAAGAATTAGCAAAAGTTCCCTCCACACCAGGTTCTCTTGATGCTGCACTCGAAGCTTTGGAAAAAGACCACGCTTTCTTAACCCAAGGTGGTGTATTTAGCGAAGACTTTATTCAAAACTGGATTGCTTACAAAATCGACAACGAAGTTA
>JANNFJ010000455.1:0-2549 GCA_031379725.1 Calothrix sp. OTE_75_metabat_31 | reverse complement strand
GCGATACGACAGCGGCAATGTATTAATTGTTGCCCATAAAGCCACCATTAGAATTATGCTATGTAGCCTAATGGGTATAGATGTAGGACGTTTTCGCTATCGTTTAGGCTGTCCGGTTGGTTCAGTAAGTGTAGTCGAATTTAGCTCACACGGCCCGCTATTGAAAGCATTAGCTGACCGCATCCACCAAACCGAACGATTGCGGAATTTGCCAGGAACTTAGAATTAGGGGAGTGGGGAGGTGGGGAGGTGGGGAGATGGGGAGATGGGGAGATGAGAAGATGTGGAGATAGGGAGTGTGAAAATAGTTTTCTTTTGCTCCCTTTCTCCCCTACTCCCCTGCCCCCCTTCTCCCTTTCTCCCCTGCTCCCCTGCTCCCCTACACCCTAATTTATGCTTCCAATTATCGAAACGATTCCTTTGCGTCAAATGGCTTCGGGTGATATTTTATCGCTACAATTATATAAATTTATTGGTTCGCAACCTGGCAAAAAGGTCTATATCCAATCGAATTTGCACGGTGCGGAAATTGCAGGCAATGCTGTAATTCACCAATTAATAACGTTTTTACAAACAGTAAATCCAGATAATTTAGCTGGAGAAATTTGGTTGGTTCCAGTCTGTAACCCGATGGGAGCAAACGAACGTTCTCATCATTTTTCATCGGGACGATATTGCGTATACGAAGCGAAAGATTGGAATCGAATTTTTTGGGATTATGAAAAATCATCTGAAAAAGCAGCTGATGATTTAGCTGTTTTTGCTAAATCTCAGCTTCATAATCACATGGAGGTCGTCAGACAAGGTTATTTAACCATTATTAAACAAGAATTTAGCAAAATTTTAGAAACAATTAATAGTTCTACTAGCGTTCCATATACCGAACTATTTCGCTACAAACTGCAATCGCTGGCTTTGGATGCGGATTATTTAATTGATTTACATAGTTCCAGTAACCAAGGATTGAATTATCTCTATTATTTCCATAACCGCGAAGAAAGTGCTAAATATTTCTTACTCAACTTCGGCATTCTGCTAGATAAATATGACGGTGATGCATTCGACGAAGCCTTTATCAAGCCTTGGTTAGCGCTCGAAAATTGCTTACAAAAACTAGGTAGACAAATTCGTTTTGATGTGGAAGCATGGACACTCGAACTCGGTACGGGTATGCAGATAAATCCCGATTCTGTAACCCAAGGTATTCAAGGTATCAAAAATTATCTAGTACAGAAGGGGATATTAATCAATACTGATTTATCTATGGCTAATATAAGTTTAATAATGGGTTTTAAGAAGCGGAGTGATGTAAAGAAATATTATGGAATCGCAGGTGGAATGATTCAATCGCGGGTTGAATTAGGTAGCTTAGTAAAAGCAGGCGATCGCATTTATCAAATATTGAGTTTTAACAAGTTGGGTCAGCTTCCGACCGTGATTGATGTTTGTGCCCAAGCAGATGGTTTAGTTTACGACGTTTCAACCAATCAGGCAGTAAATGAAGGTGAATTTGTCATGGGAGTTATTAGTTAGCAGTAGGGAGTTAAGAATAAATAAATTTACCGTCTCTCCTTGCCCCTCCCCCCTCTTCCCTGACATATTTTTTGTTAGATAAGCAAAAATAGCTAGTAGTAGACTAAACTTATAAAACTGCGATGCCCTTGGCAACCACCGAAGGTGGTATTGCCTCGTAGTCACTCAAAACGAGTATCGCCTGAAAATTCAGGGTGATTTTATGTTGTTTTTGGCTTTAGGAAAAAAGGTAACTTCTCGAAAATGCAAGATATGACGGTGGAAATGAAAGTGAGTAATATTGACGACATGTATTCATTTTCGGAAGAAGCCTTGATTCCGCAAGCTCCTCCCGAATTTAAGTCAGGATTTATCGGTATTATTGGTCGTCCAAATGTCGGTAAATCTACTTTAATGAACGAATTAGTAGGACAAAAAATTGCTATCACATCACCCGTAGCGCAAACCACACGCAATCGTTTGCGGGGTATTTTAACAACACCAAAAGCACAATTAATTTTTGTTGATACCCCAGGAATCCATAAGCCGCATCACCAATTGGGGGAAGTTTTAGTTAGAAATGCCATAATTGCAATTGAATCGGTCGATGTAGTATTATTTGTCGTCGATGCTTCGGTAAAATGTGGAGCAGGTGATAGATATATTGCCGAGTTGCTTATCCACAGCAACACGCCTGTGATTTTAGGTCTGAATAAAAGCGACCAACAAACCGTAGATTCCGCAGATGAGTTAGACGCAAGTTATACCCAAATGGCAGAATCGCATCAATGGCAAACAGTGAAATTTTCTGCCAAAAATAGCGATGGTTTACCGCAGTTACAAGACTTACTAATAACAGAGTTAGACTCAGGCCCCTACTATTACCCACCCGATCTAGTCACCGACCAGCCCGAACGTTTTATCATGGGTGAATTAATCCGCGAACAGATACTTTTTTTAACACGTGAAGAAGTACCTCACTCGGTTGCGATCGCCATCGATTTAGTCGAAGAAGCAGCAACAATTACCCGCGTCCT
>JANNFJ010000454.1:0-2932 GCA_031379725.1 Calothrix sp. OTE_75_metabat_31 | reverse complement strand
AACAGGCTCCATTGCTGGTCAAAGAGCGTGTCGTTGGGCATGGTCTCTTGTGGTTCCAGCAAACGATTCGGCTCGGCGTATGCGATGCGCGGGTCGCGTTGGGCGCGTTCAATCGCTTCTTCGACAGAGAGCTTGTCGTCAAAGGTAACTAACAAGGCGCTGTCTAGTGCTTCGCGGTCTGCGCTATCCAGAGATTCGGCGCTGATGCCATTGTCGGACAATAATTCCTTAGCCAGTTGCACTCTGCCGCGTCCAAGCGGGGTATCTGTGGCAGACACGCGCGCCGATGATTTCAGTTTTACGAGAATCTGATTGGCTACATAACTGCCTTTCGTCTGGGCGCTCTTTTGGGAAATTTTCCTTGGAGTCCAGCATCGTTAGGTGCGACAATTTGACTGTATTGCGACAAATCGCTGTAAGCTTGAGAATCACTCTTAAATAAATCGCGTAACTCTAACAAAAAAGATGCGATCGCATTCGTGTCAAAGGTTAAACTGAGATTTATGGGTGAATCATCCTCAAAAATCAAACCAACTCCCCGATTGTTGCTATCGTGTTTCCCAATCAGTAATGCACTGAAACCTTGGGAAACCACTACTATAAACTTTTGAGGAAGGTACTGGGGGGGAATCGAAATTCTGGTTAGCACAGCTTCTGTAATTACCAACGTTGTATCTTCCACTTCGGGAATCTGTTGTAACAATTCTCGAAGTTGATTAAATGTACTAATTGGTAAAGTTCGAGAAAAGCTCAAGTCCGGTGAATTTCGCATTTTCATTAAAATCAGAGAGAGAAGACAATTACTTAACAATTTTTAAGATATTTTAACTAATCAGTTTAAAAACTTAATATAGAGGAAATATTACAATTAATCGGTTGCACTGCATCCAGATGATGAAATCCTCTATCATTATTTAGTATTCCTATCTTATAAACTCTAACTATAGTTAGATTTTTGACAAGTACGGTCAGGGATGTATGAATGCCCATAAGTCCAGATTGACTCGGCTATGCAAGCAAAGCTTACCATACATAAGATACAGGGTTACAGCAAATTAAAAATGCTTCATAAATATTTCTTTTATTGTAATCCCACAAGTAGAAGCTCTTAGAGCGTATTTATAAAAGAAATATAAAATCTTTAGCTGTAATGGAAATTAATATTTTATTTTCAAGAGTTTTTTGAGTATGGATATAAATAGCGGGACTCTAGTTTTGATTTGCGATTTCTTCTAATGCATCAATAGCATTAGTTAACAAATTCATGAATACTTGGTTTAACTGTCCAGCATAGCAACTAATACTCTAGAAAAGTATTTTTTATTCATGCTTCCAAATGCAAATCTCGCTAATAGTAATTTTAGTTTGCCCATGCTGAAGGTAAAAACGAATAAGTATCGAAAAAGAGTCGATGTAGCATTGCGAGTCTCGATACTTTTGGCAAACGATTGTTCAATTAGAAAAATGGGTTTGACCAAGGGTGGCTGTTGTGGCAGCATTGTATGAACCGTTGATGATAGCTCCTCAACCTACCCCATGCTCTAGTCAACCAAGTTGTGGTAAGATATTGAATCTAATTTAGCCCAAGACCTTGCTATTACCAGCAAGCCAACTCCCATCACAAGTCACAGCACAAGTCAAAGAACGTATATTGCTATTGCTCATCCATTACAACTGCAAAACTAGATTTTCATTGGTGTACCACCAACAGGTTTTATGAATAACTTGCAAAGACATATTTATTTAAATAAAGAGTCTGTAAAATTATTTAGCAGAAAAACCCTCGATGTTCTGCGCGATATTACTGAAAACTTGGTTGAACTGTACCAACATACTTTGTGGCAGGATGTAAATATACAAACACTGCAAAATCTGCGAAACTTAGTATATGAAGCCGAAGCAGGAATCCAATAGCAACTGCCCGATAAATTTAAGTGGCATAGGAAAACAGTAGGAAAATAACTATGGAAAACCTTGCGTATTTGCACCTAGCTTTCGATTACGAAGACGAACTATCTAGCGATCTGGATTCTTTTAGCTTTTTGCTAGATCGAGGAACATCACTCGACTGGAGAAGGCTATCGAGTAAAGCTTGGCGGTACATGCTACCCCTGGCTCTGACTTTATCACTTATGACCGCAATGAGTAGTGCTTTCGCACTGCAAAAAGGCGATCAAGGTCCCTCAGTCCGGGAACTGCAACTCGATTTGAAACGAGCAGGTTTTTATCAAGCTCCGATCACCCAAGTTTATGATATTCGTACCGAAGAATCTGTGCGACGCTTCCAAAAAGCTGCAAGTCTACAGGTGAGTGGTATTGCTGGGCCTACAACCATTGGTAAATTAGATAACTGGAAGGCTTTATCTCCAAATCCAAGAGCAAAAAAACAAACGCTTGAAAACGTTCAAACCATAGCATCAAGTCCCCAAGCTACACCCCAAAAACAGCGTCCTGGCAGAATTTTGGGTATAGGTGACGAGGGCGAACAAATTCGAGTTTTACAAGAACGGCTAAGGGTTGCAGGCTATTATTACGGCAATTCAACAGGTGTTTTCGGAACCATCACCCAAGACGCAGTCAAGCGATTCCAGCAAGCTTATAATTTGGAATCTGACGGAATAGTTGGACCCGCAACACTTCGGCGACTGCCTCCCATTGGGATTGGTTATGGCGAAGAGAATCCCCAACGTCAAATAGACCCCGACAAACTTTCGTTAGGCGATCGCGGTGAAGTTGTGCGCGTTCTTCAAGAACAGTTAATTAAAGCCGGGTACTTAGAGGGCGAACCAAATGGCTACTACGGTCCCTATACTGCTGACGCGGTGCGACGCTTTCAAAGAGCAAATTACCTATCCGCAAGTGGAATAGCAGGGCCAACAACTCGTGCCAAATTGTATAGTTTGGTCAATATTAACCCTAGTTCAAGCCAGGA
>JANNFJ010000384.1:0-4124 GCA_031379725.1 Calothrix sp. OTE_75_metabat_31 | reverse complement strand
GCATGGAACGAGAAGCGATCGCCACAGCCATTTCTCCACCTGTAGGAGCATACCATGCTGGGTCGGCGAGCCAGCGGATGTAATCGTCGTGATAGTCGCTGCTGACAGTTTCGGGTGATTTTCCTTCCCATTGACCGTAGTGAATTTCCTTCAAACCATCCCGCAATTCAGGTTCGATGCCAAGTTTAGAGCATAATGGTTTAGCTGTAGCAATTGTACGTTTCATCGGGCTGGAAAAAACAGCCTGCCAAGGAGTAGATTTGTAAGCTTGGGCAAATGCCTCTGCCATTTCAACCCCATCGGGGGTAAGTTGCGGGTCGAGAGAACCGCAGTAGGAGTTGCTGCGACTAAATTCGGTTTGTCCGTGACGAAGAAAATAAAGCGTCAAACTCATATTTTTTTAGATTCGAGATTTGGCAACCTTACCAATTGTCTCTGAAGTTCTGTTTTTATGAGTGGGGTATCTGATACGAAGCGTTAAAATCACATTAGAACAGGCATTTTGCCTGCCCTGGGGTATTGATTAAATTCCTTCACTTAATACTACGCGCCGCAGTCAACACAATTTTATAGTTAATTTGTTCGGGTTTGGCTTTTTCATAGCACGAAGAAACAGGCACGTTTTCAGCGCATTTGACCTCTTTAGCCAAACTTGATTGAATATCCACAACTATAATATTATTAAATTTGCGGAATCTCATCAATTTACCTTCTGCACCATCTGCGGCATTTTTCGTGTCTTCCTTCCATTCTTGGTTAGTTAATACCTCATTTAAAGGCTTTGCCACATCAGCAATAGATTTGAGTTTTTTGGCTGTAGTTGTCGTAGTTAACTGACAAGCAGTTCCTTTGAGTTTAGATACCGTATCTTCAAATGCAACATTGTTTTGCAGTTTGACTTCTCCACCTTTCTTGTTCAAAGTATCCATGACATATCCTTTGATACCTTTACAAGCTGTCTCGGATATAGGTTCTAATTTGCCCGAAGTAATAGGTTTCGCTGGAGGTTTTGGTTTCGCTGTTGGTGCGGGTTTCGGTTTCGCCGCAGGTGTGGGAGATGGTTTTGCTGTTGATGCGGGTTTGGTCGCTACAGGTGTAGGAGACGGTTTTGCAGTTGGTGCGGTTGTAGGAGATGGACTTGCTGCGATAGTAAACGAATTGAGTCCTACTGGTGCTGACAACGCAAAGCTTGCCAATAAAAGTACATTGATATTTTTGTTAAACATATTAAGGCTTTAGTAAAATTAGATGAACGAAAAATATCGCAGTTTCGCTTCTCGGAGTCAAGTTAGTTGGACAACAAATCGACAAAGCACATAGCAGTTTCCAGGCAGGTTAGGTACATCTGTAGGTTAGCTCACGCTTGCGCCCTTATCTTGGTGTAAAATGGCTATACCTCAGTATGATTGCCAATCGGTTTGGCACAATAGAGAAAGTGCCTCAATAAACTGAAACTCACATTACAATGACAGCGATCGCAGTTAATCCATATCTCGACAACAACTTTGCACCAGTTAGCGACGAAATCACCGCTCCGAACCTGAAAGTGATTGGTGAATTACCACCAGACCTGTCAGGGATGTTTGTCCGCAATGGTCCCAACCCCCAATGGTCACCGATTGGTCAATATCACTGGTTCGACGGTGATGGGATGCTGCATGGTGTTCGCATTCACGACGGCAAAGCTACATATCGCAACCGTTATATCAAAACTCGCGGTTGGCAAACTGAAAACCAAGTCGGTAAAGCTGTGTGGACGGGAATTATGGAACCTGCACGGATAGATAATCCCTATGGACCCGGTAAAAATACTGCAAACACCGCATTAGTATGGCACGCAGGTCAACTATTAGCGACATGGGAAGGAGGGGCACCCCATGCGGTGACGACACCAGATTTAGATACAATTGGGGAATATAATTATAATGGGAAGCTGGCTTCGGCTTTTACAGCGCACCCCAAAGTAGACCCGGTAACGGGTGAAATGATGTTTTTTGGCTATGGGTTTGCACCGCCGTACTTGAAGTACAGTGTAGTTTCGGCGACAGGGGAATTATTGCGAACTGTACCTATCGATATACCGATGGGGGTAATGATGCACGATTTTGCCATTACCGAAAATTACACAATTTTCATGGATTTGCCCTTAAGTTTTAGCGTGGAAAGGATGCAAAAAGGGCTACCTCCGTTAATGTTTGAACGCGACAAACCCAGCCGATTTGGTATTGTTCCTCGTCATGGTGATAACAGCAATATTCGCTGGTTTGAAAGTCCTTCCTGTTATGTTTTCCATACCCTCAATGCCTATGAGGAAAATGACGAGGTTGTATTGATTGCTTGTCGGATGAGTTCGACGAATGTCTTGGTTTCTAATGATACCGAACGCGACTCCGATGGCGATATCCCCCGCTTGCATTGCTGGCGTTTCAATCTCAGTACTGGCAGTGTCCGTGAGGAAAGACTCGATGATGTACCTTCCGAATTCCCCCGCGTTAACGAAAATTTGTTAGGTCGAAAAACCCGTTATGGCTACAGTGGGAAAATGGCAGCAGGCTCGACACCGCTATTTGATGGTGTAATAAAATACGATTTTAAAGGTGAAATATCGCAGATACACGGCTATGGCAAAGGTCGTTACGGTGGAGAAGCTGTATTTGCACCGCGTTTGGGCGCAAGTAATGAAGATGACGGCTGGTTAATTACTTTTGTATATGATACCAGTAGCGAGACATCCGAGCTTGTAGTGATAAATGCCCAAGATATTACGAGCGAACCTGTAGCACGGGTGTTAATTCCAACTCGCGTACCGTACGGGTTTCACGGTACTTGGGTAGGAGTGTAGGCAATACGGTTCGGATAAGACGTTTAACCTAAAATAAATCCCCCTAAATCCCCTTGAAAAGGGCAGGGCTGTTTCATTCTTGGAAGAAAAATGGTTCAATTGACACTGAGGTAAGAAACTTAAGCGAGGGTGCGGCGTAGCCGCACCCAAGCGCCAATAAGACTTTCGACAAATTGTCCGGGGGTATCTATGACAGCAGGTTTGATTGAAGAACTCAAAAAAGTTAAGGATTTTCGCACCAAAAAGGGACAAAGACATCCATTGTGGTTTGTGTTGTTGCTAGTAATCATGGGAACAATGAGTGGTTGTCTTGGTTACAGAGGGTTGGGAGATTTCGTCAAACGGCATAAACAATCTTTAATTGAAACATTGAAGATACCTAAAGAAAGAGTCCCATCTTATTCAACAATTCGACGTGTAATGATGCGTGTCAACTTTAATGATTTGACACAAGTATTTAATTGCTGGGCGAACGAGTACGTGGAGTTAAGCGAATTTGAATGGCTAGCGACTGACGGTAAAAGCATCAAAGCTACAGTCTTAGACTATAGTAGTGCCTACCAATCATTTATAAGTGTGGTGTCAATATTTAGTAGCAAACAAGGTCTCGTTGTTGGGTTACAGACCATGAACAACAAGCAGACAAGTGAAATTGCTACAGTCCAAAATTTAATTGCAGCATTGAATTTGAAAGATGTAGTGTTTAGTTTTGATGCGCTTCATTGTCAAAAAAAACTATCAAACAAATTATCGACAGTGGTAATGATTACGTAGTTGCAGTTAAAGGTAATCAGCCTAATTTATACAAGCAGATACAGGAAAATATGAAGTTATCGCAGCCTACTAGCGTTGATACGAGTTTCGAGCAAACACGCGATAGCGAAGCGCCGACCTATCGGTTCGCATGACTGAACGTCGGGTGTTGGTGTTTGATAATTTAGATCATATTTCTGGTGATTGGGTTGGG
The DNA here is from genome assembly GCA_031379725.1 of Calothrix sp. OTE_75_metabat_31. Taxonomy (GTDB): domain Bacteria; phylum Cyanobacteriota; class Cyanobacteriia; order Cyanobacteriales; family Nostocaceae; genus JANNFJ01. The sequence continues at coordinate 315 of JANNFJ010000384.1, read as the reverse complement.
CTAAAACGAATAGTTAAAGTCGAACGTCTTGGTACTCGTGCTGGCAAGCCTTATGAAGAAACTGTATATTACATCAGTTCAATGACCCTTGAAGCTTTAGATTTTGCCCAAGGTATTCGTGGTCATTGGGGTGTAGAAAATCGATTACATTGGGTCAAAGATGTCGTGTTTAACGAAGATAAGGCACAAATGGTTGATGGTTATGCATCTGCAAATTTCTCCATTCTTCGCAGTTTTGTAATTAACTTGTTTCGTCATAATGGTTTTGATTCTCTGACTAAAGCAATACGTCATTGTGCCCATAACATCCTATTG
>JANNFJ010000368.1:0-2687 GCA_031379725.1 Calothrix sp. OTE_75_metabat_31 | reverse complement strand
ACTCATCCCCTCAACTCCCCCCAATCCCGCATTCGTCAAACTATGGGTAATGCAAATCGTATTGTCATTAGCTTTTCTCGGAGCAGAAATAATCTTGGGCATTAATTCAGGTGCAAGGTCTGGTAACTTTACCCCCATTGTTGTGAGTTCATCCCAGATGGAAATGATCGGGCTATCTTTTAGGGTGCGATCGCTCCACCGATTAAACGCCTCACTTATCCCCTCCGCATATTCTTCCCAATCTTCATGTGCCCCGTAAACTTCGGGTTCCATAGGTATTAAATATTTCCAAGATTCATCGCGGTTTTGATGGGCGTGGGGGTCGCAGATGCTGACGAGTTGGGCATCTTGGAAGTAAGCTTTAAGTAATGCCAAGCAAGCTGCACTGTAAGACTTATACGCGCCCTGTTTGCCATAAATAATAATCGGCATCCGCCCAATGACCATATCGTGGAGCCAGCCTCCTTCATGGGCTTTGAGCGTTTGCAATAACTCGGCTTTTTTGTCGTCGTTATCGGATGCGATCACACTTGAAGTTTTATTCATTTTTAAGCGTATTTCGTGGGATTCCTTATCTGCCTTATATTTATCTCTTTGGTTTTCAGAGGTAATTTTATCTTCTTGAGATTGGGCAGTAGCAAATTGTTTTACAGCTAGTGCATGGGTTTTGTCTTGAATTTCGGTTTGACGGCGTAATTTATCTTGGATAGCTTCTACGGAAACAAAACCATTAGCTACACGTTGCTTATCCCAATTAGAATTAATGGAAGTTCCTTTAAAATCCCGCTCGTTGCGGACACTAACACCAGTCAATTTAACTTGAGTTTTAAATCCTTCTAACTCGTAGTGTGCTGATAATTCGTCTATTTCTGCCTTTTTAGACCAGCTTAAATAAGCGATTCCCGAAGCGATAGGAGCAACTAAAAACCAAATTGCATTGCCACCACTCTTCTGAATGTGACGAATACTAAACGATGATTCGGGTAATGGGGTCGGCGATTCAAACTGTTTTTGCTCCCATACTTCTTTGAGTAATTTATGCTCGTACCGACAATATTTCTTATCTAATTTTTCTTGCGATCGCTGACTAAATTCTTTACCATACCGAGGCGTTAAATTTGCAGTTTTCGGGCAAAATTTAATTGCTACCAAGTCATATGGACGATGAGACTGGCTCAAATACATTGCACTCGAAAAAGCAATTACTAACCCAAAAACTGTTAACCCTGAATAAGGTTTCATCTTCTTTTTAAATCAATAATTGTGTAAATACCAGCCAAGCCGAGTAAACCGCCGACAACAATCAACCCATTTTGCTTATCTTGAGGTAGCTTATTGAAAGCCATAACAGTATCCTGTAATTGGTCGTAGGTTTGTTTTGACGACTCTACAATATTTAGAAAACTACCCAAGGCACTCCATATTAAAAATGCAGTTACCAAGGTTGAAAATCCAAACTTGATAAGTTTACCCATGTTGTCAGCTTCCCATTGTCCGTCTTTACGGTTAATATTTATGCCATCAAATAGTTCTCGATTTGTGATTTGATTGATGACCAAAATCGATGCGATAGCGAGTCCAATTCCTTGCGTTCCACTTGTAAAAATCAAGAATCGGGCTAGGCTATAGGAAGTAATCCCCCAAAAGCTTGTCTCTAATCCCTTTAACACGCTACGGTTCTTAAGCAGTTTTTGACTTAAATTATCCTTGTAAGCTGCGATCGCTTCGATTTCATCAGGAGTAAATGCAGTATCTTCATCAATCGGATAATTTGATTCTTGGGCGGTATGTCCTAATTCCAAATCGGGCATAACAGAAATATCATAAAAAAAGGGGTCAGAAGTCACCGAGTCACCGAGTCAGAATTAAATTTATGTTGTTAGTGAATACAAGGATTTATCTAATCCTCACTTAACCAGGCAGTCTACAATTAAGCGTGGTATAAAACCATACTTATTTTATTCTGAATCCTGTATTCTGACTCCTGAATTCTTTTTGATTAACTAAAAATATCTCGGATTTCATTCCAGAGTTTTACTAGGGGATTAGTCGAGTAGTGTTTTTTCGGAATCAAGCTCAAATCGCTGTCAGAACCGTTTTCTAGTAAATGCTTAATTTTTTTATTCTCAAAGTCAGCATCGGCTTTCATTTGTGCTAAAAATGGTTTGTTACTGATGGATTCAAGGCTAGCTTGGGCATTAACCGTCGCCATTTGAGTATCGATCCACGCCTGCAATTCGATTACATCCATTGCATCGTCATGGCGTTGATTTTCCGATTCGAGTTTGGCAAATAAACTAGTCTTGTACTCTTCAATCAGGTTATTGTACCGACTATTTTCTAAGGTGATATCGCTCGCAGCTTTATCGATTGCGATCGCACCCTTGCCGCCAGTTTTGTACACATCAGCGAGCGTCGTATTATATTCGGTAATGCCCTCGATATAAGCTTTGAGATTTTCCCGAATACTGGGCATAGCCATCGCTAGCCGTTGACCCGTTTTTCCTAAATCGCCTATCTCTTTGAGGGCTTCGTCATCACCGTTAACAGCGCGGATAATTAGAGAGTTGTTGATGCCAAATTTTTTATTGGTAGCATTTCTGATTCCTTTGCCATATCCAGAAACATGGTCGCGTACATACTTAGCATTTTTCATTTGTTTAACTCCTTCAAGGAATTGTTGTTAC
>JANNFJ010000341.1:0-2452 GCA_031379725.1 Calothrix sp. OTE_75_metabat_31 | reverse complement strand
CCACGTTTGTGGATTTTGTCTCCTACTGCTTCCGATGAGCTTCTAGAAGGATTTCGAGCTAAACTAGATGAAGATAATTGGCAATCTGGAATTTACTTTTTCGGCGAATCTTTTAGAACCGCGATTGTAGCAATTCATCAACTACCACATACCGAAGCAACACTTTGGTTGCGGATTTTGGGTAAGGGGAAAGTTCAGCAGCAGGCAATTAATGAACTCCAGTTACTTCCTGCAGATAATCCGTTACGCTCTAAAGCAATCGATTTGTTAAGCAATCTCAAGGCAACTTTGCAGGTTAAACAAAATTTAGAAGAAGAGGAAAGGGACTTGATTATGCAGTTATCTCCAATTTATGAAGAACAGTTAGCAGATGCTAGACAACAAGGAGTACAACAAGGAGTACAACAAGGAGTAAAGGTGGAACGCACCAATACTATTGAAAGCTTGCTAAGAGTCCGGTTTGGAACAATAGATGCCGAATTAACGGCGATTATTCCGTCAATCGTTGATTTGCCTTCAGATGATTATGCTTCTTTGTTATTACAGTTGGCGAATTTGTCCCGTGAAGATTTCTTAGATAGGTTTAGTTAAAGATACAATCTCGAAAAGGGTGGGGAAGATTTCCCCCACCCTTTTCGATGACTGTATATTACCCGATACCATAGCCAATGATGTTTAATGGTTAGTTGGCGGATTATTGAGTTTTATAAAGCAGTCATGGTTAAGTATCAGCAAGTTATTTTTGGTTTTTTTGTGGCTCTAGCATTATTCATATTTCCCCTAAGTGCAGATGCAGCCAGTTCTTCGAGCATTATGCGTTCGGCTGGAAATGAATTTGCAGGCAGGGATTTTTCGGGTCAAAAGTTAGTTGGGAATGAATACACTAATATTCGGCTCGAAAATACAAATTTTAGCAATGCTGACTTACGTGGTGTCGTTTTTAATGGTTCCACGTTGTCAGACGCAAATTTGCACGGGGCTGATTTTAGCGAGGGTATCAGCTACTTAGTCAGCTTCAAAAATACCGATTTGAGCGATGCAATCTTCACAAATGCAATGATGCTGCGTTCAGTATTCAATAACGTCAATGTTACTGGTGCTGATTTTACCAACGCAGTACTCGACGGTACGGAAATTAAAAAACTTTGCGTCAATGCTAGCGGTATAAATCCCAAAACCGGGGTTGAAACCCGTGAGTCGTTGGGATGTAAGTAATTGCGAAGTTAGGAGTTAGGAATTAGGAGTTGTAAAATACCTTTCCCTTTCTCCCCTTCTCCCCTACTCCCTTGCCCCGTTATTTTTATCCCATAAATGGGTAATTTGTAATAGATAGAGTATATTTGTGTTGCGAAACGCACAATTAAAACTGCGATGAAGTCTGTAGCAGACGCTTCCAAACCTAGATTTAATACTCAAGAAACTCCACCAGTAGTCCTTACTTCTGAGTTGGGAAAGGTGTATCGAACCGGCTTTTTTATGAATCAAAAAGTCGTATCGCTCAAAAACTGTTCCTTAAAAGTGTACAAAGGAGAAACCTTTGGATTATTAGGCCCCAATGGTGCTGGTAAAACGACGCTGTTAAAATTATTATTGGGAATAATTCGTCCTACGTCGGGACGGGGTTTATTGCTGGGAAAACCTTTAGGCTCAAGCACTGTCAAAGAGCGAATCGGTTACTTACCTGAAAACTCTTATTTATATGACTTTTTGACAGGTTGGGAGTTTTTGCAGTTTGCTGCGGGACTGTTCCAAATTCCCAAAAATATCCAGCGTCAGCGTATCCCGGAATTATTGGAATTAGTGGGGTTATCACAAGCAGATGCAAAGAAAAAGCAAATGCGACGTTACAGTAAGGGGATGTTACAACGTGTTGGGATGGCTCAAGCTTTGATTAATGACCCCGAATTGGTATTTTTGGATGAACCCATGTCGGGTTTAGACCCCTTAGGACGTTACCAAATGCGGGAAACTATCCTCAAATTGCAAGCTGAAGGCAAAACGATTTTCTTTAACAGCCACATTTTGAGCGAGGTTGAACAGATATGCGATCGCGTGGCTATTCTTGCCAAGGGTGAGTTAATCTGTTCGGGTTCCCTGAATGAATTGCTGGGCACTACCAGCACATATCACGTCAAAGGTCAAGGGGGCGACTGGAATGTGGTAAAAAAATGGGTATCCGATGCTCAGTTTAATGCTGAAGGCAATTGGCAAGGCGAATTACAAGGTGATTACTATGATTTTATGGCGAGTTTGCGGTTGATGGGAGCAACCATCATCTCGATGAATTTATCCCGTCCCACCCTCGAAGAATTTTTCATCCAACAAATCAAGCAATGAATATTAGGACAGGAAAACCCCATCTAATAATACAGTTGCTGTTAAAGCAATAAATATCAAAAGAAACCGTCGTAGATACGTTAAATGTAACGTCTCGACGAAATTATACACAAAT
>JANNFJ010000327.1:0-6997 GCA_031379725.1 Calothrix sp. OTE_75_metabat_31 | reverse complement strand
GTTCCTGTGTAAAGTCCCTAAGTGTTATCTGTTGTTTTGATAACACCAATTTATCTACTAACTTACTTACCAAACTGGGTTCATCAATTTGTCGCCACCAAACTATTAACTCATACTCTGGCAATAAGCGATCACACAACCTTGCCGCAATTGTACTTTTTCCTAATCCTCCCATACCATGAATCAATACACCAATCTCCGTTGAACTGGTTTTTAGTGCCCGCAAACAGTTTTGTAACTGGCGGCGGCGACCAACAAAAGTTTCACGAGTGGCAACTCTAAGTTTATTTCCTGAGTCTAAAAAATTATCTTTCGCAACAGACCGAGGAGGTACATGTTTACGTCCAGGTTTGACCAAAGCACCCGGTAGGGTTTCTGACACATGTAAGCGCAACAAATGCCAATCTCGTGCTTGCTTGTTTAACAGTGCTTGATACGTGATAGCCAGTGCTTGTATTAGCGTCTTTCCAGCTGACAATTCTTTATACAAGACAGCGGCAGTTGCAGTTGCATCAGTCTCTAACACTCGCTGACCCCAACCGAGAACAGCAGTTGCACCTTGATTTATTAACGTTTCCGCCATCGATGGTATTGTACCTTTGGCTCTGTGGTATCCAGTATTACAACCGGAAAGAAAAATAAGCTTTGGAAGTCGAAATTGCAGTTCTCTGGCAATATCTTCTGCACTGGTATATTCCGCTTCTCCAAGTTCTGTTTCTGTGATAAAACATGGTTTGTAATCTCGAAATGCGGCATGACCTGTCAGGTGGAGAACGTCAAAGTGGCCCAGATCGTAATCATTAACTAAATAACCTAATTCCGTCAGGCAACCACTTTCTTCCACAATCAAGGATAAAGCTTCGCGCTTCGTTGCTTCCAAAACTTGGGCTTCTTCATGCTCAAAATTCAGTTCTGGTTCGATCCCCAGTGGGGAACATGCCATAAAAAGAACATTTAACGCCCGGTTCGCTGGCTGATTTTCCTGTTGTAGTGGTTGAGAATTCTCATCCTTTACCCAGCGAATGGGAATAATGGCAGGTCGCCGTTCCACCAAAAAACTCTTGCCATCGTGCAATACTTCCCACGGTAAATGGGCAAGTCCCTCGGTTGCCGCAATAGCAATAACAATACCATCACGCCCATGCTGGGCAATTGCACGTTGAAGTAAGCGATCACTACCATCCAACCAGTTATAGAGTGTTTGTCCAGTCTTAATATGCTCTTCAGGTAATGTGGTATAATAATCAGTCTCTGCCTTTTGAATCAATTCAGCAATTTGGGCCATCTTAAGCTGACGGGACTGACAATCATTAGGATTATCCCAGAAAAAGCAAAAATCGGCGTACTGATTACCAATGGGCTTGAGGTCAATGTGAAGAATTTTCATTGGAATAATTAGCCTTTGAGAATCTCTTTGATTTGCTCCACAGTTATCCCTTCAAGTATTAGCCGACGACCGTCAGCGGTAACAATCAAAACCTTGTCAATCCTTGACTCATTAGGATTTTGTTGGCAACTATTATACTTTTCTATCCATCTATGAATATTATCTGCAATGGTCACTATTCCGGCTATCACTGTAACAGTCACAACAACAATGGCTACAGTTCCTTCTTTTTCAATTTTATCCTCGATCTCATAGCTTCCTGAAATTCCTTCAATTGCTAAGAGTTCTTTTGTAGCTTGTACTGCATCTCTTCCTTGAATTTCAATTTTCATATTGCTTATGACTGACACATCAATTTGTGATATTTATATGCCATAATACTGGCAATACGGTTCTGTTATCAGTATTTTGGATAACATTATTTTCGACCTGATCTACTTACGGTTCAAGAATGCACAACAAATAAGCTTGGTTGATGCATTCTATAGCCGATCCCTCTCCCACCTGCACACTCATTAAATTGCACTAGACAAAATCAAAAAATTACTTGAGCGTTTTGCTCATTTGTAGCCGACACATCTTCGATTTATGGGAGAAAACTAGAGTGTACAAATGTGGAGGGGATTAGCTATAGCACCCTCCTAATAGTTAAGAGTCGCCTGTTAAAAGGTTGAAAAAGTTAATAATTTAAGAATCTAATTTACAGCTATAACCCACTTAACCTCTAAAAAGCTTTAAAAATCCATTCACACCTTCACTAGGATTGTTAAGGCGCTCGCTGTCACCGAAACGAGTTGTAAAGTTGCAGATTCGACATTTGCATAAGCAAAGAAGAGTATACCCTAGATATGGCACTAATTGATTGAGGCTCTATGCTTACATGATTAGTAGTCGTTAGTATAGAAACCAGTCATAAATCCCCACTCAGCCACAGGTTTACCAGCGTTTTGACTTGACAATGAAAATCTCACCAGCTTACACCAAAGCCAGAGTACAGATAATAACAGGAATTGGCTGGCCAAAATCTGCTAAATTATTATTTTGCAACTCCTGCATATTGTGTTGACGGTAGATAAGCACTAGTTGATTAAATAACTCTTCATTTGTGAAACCATCGCGGCGCAGTCTGTTTAACTCACGATTCACAGCTTGATTAACATTTAAGCGAAACGCATTTTCTAAAACATTGATCTGGGCTTTTAATTCATCATCTACTGACTTGAAAAATGCACCTAATTCCCGTAAAATATACCTTTGTCCTTGAGTAAGGCGTTGACTAAACTCTCTTTCCGCTTGACGGTGCTTTACTTCCTCTGTAAAATGAGCTTTTAAGCGCATTATGGCAGCATTATGATCTTTGGGAAGTTTCAAGGTAGGAGTAGTGTCGTCGGCTTTAATTGCGCCTAGTATAATGGGTATATCTTTGGAAATGATTTTTCCCTTATCATCCAATAAAAACAATTGTTGATAGCCTTTAATATCTGGTCGATTAGGGTCAGAAGCTTCACAAAAAATATATGTTCCCTTGCTTATGGAAAACTTAGCAGTGCGGATACCATGTGGTAAATTTGCAATGCGTTCAAATTCTTGCAAGTCTTCTTTGTGCAACTTTCTAAGAATTTCTTCGGCTTCGTTTAAATCTAGGAACTCGTCCTCATTATTCGCTTCAAACAAGCTCAATTGTTTGCCCTTTTGCTCGTAAATGGCATACATCGCTTCTTCGTTTAGTTGTTCGGATTTATCAAGAATTGCTGTATCCTCACCAATAGTATCGTGAATTTCTTGAATTCGATTTTGCAATTTCTGTTTTAGACCTAAATTGCGTTCCAGTTTTAATTCTGGTAAAAAGTTATATCCATAAATTATATCTTTCTCGCTACCAATACGGTCGATACGTCCAAAACGTTGAATTAATTTGACTGGATTCCAATGCAAATCGTAATTAATGATTAAATCGCCATCCTGCAAGTTTAAACCCTCCGCTAACACGTCGGTGGCAATCACGGTATTTAGTTCTGTCTCGCCGGAACTAAATTTATATTCTCAGTATTGCTGGAAAGGCAAAAAAGTAGGTAAGTACAGAGAATATTTTTAATTGCTCTGGTTTCCCTAGCTTTGTGCCTGCTGCTTTTCAACCAGTAACTGCTCGTATTCCTCGGCTGATTTTAGCTTTTTCAATAGTTCCTTTTTGTGAATACGTACCTTTTCAAGCTGGTCTGCTACAAAATCGGTATTCAAAAATTCCTTTGCGATGCGAGCTTGTTCCTCTTCTGATGGCAGCCTTCCAGCAATTGCCTCATCCTCATCCATCCGCTTCCACCTAGCTAGTTGTTCGGGGTAGGCTTATAAGTTTTTGACTGGCTTGTTTTTGGTAATTCCTGCCACATAAGCTCAACCGCTTGCAACTCTTGCCCACCGTATTCGTGGTAGGGATCAATCTGGAGCCGTTAATTTTTACTTGTAATAAATTAGCCTTAGCGTTCGTTTTTCTCTAGTAGGGGGTAATTACCGTGAGACAATAGCATTGACAGTTTTTGCTTAATTTACAATGAAAACAGAGACATACAATATATTGATCGATGCCTACGCAAGCCTAGAAGAAATCACTATAAAGTTGTATAACGGTGCTGATAACGCGGTTGCCAACAACGATTTAAATGATGCTTCCTTGCTGCAATCCAGAGCCGATATACTGTATGTACAATTAGAATATCTTGATGTGGTCATTGTAGAACACGAGGAAAGATAATGGAATTAAAAACCCAAATCAAAGAGTTAAGTGCCCAAGCGGCATCCTTAAGCCGTCAGGCTGGAGTAGCTTCTAAAACCAATCGCAAACAGGGACTGGAACTAATGCGCCAAGCAAGGGACGCTAGCAAAGAGTGTCAAAAACTTATCCAGCAATTCCAACAAAGCCAAATCGAAGAATAGCAACTTGCTATAAGTGTCAGAACAGTACAGTGTAAATACTTACTGTTCTAATTTTTTACTATTTTGCATTTCTCGTGTGTAGTACAAATTTACTTTGGACGGGAAGCGGGAACATACTAAGAGTCCGAATTACGAAACCCCAATCAACTCCTAAACTCCTAATTTAAGGCAATTTTTAAACACAAACATAAATAAACACCTAACATAGTGGGCTAGATAACCATTAACTGACCTTGCAAGGGTATTAACCAAATTAAGCCTTGTCTTCATCACCGAAAAACACCTTTCCACCACCGATCTCATGTTCAGCACTTTCTGTTGCCACATAGCTCCAATTCCTTTCATGTTGCTTCTGATAGCACTAAGTAGAATATTATTGTTTTCTTTGGCTTTATCTTGGCAGTCTTTACTAACATAGCCACCATCAGCTCCAACAATTTTATTTTTAATTCTATTTAGAAACTCATTTAAAATAACCCTGTCATCGACATTGCCTGTTGTAAAGGCTATTTTTAATAAATTCCCATATTCATCACAAAGAATATGAAGCTTCAAACCGTAAAACCAGCCAGTTGTAGTTTTGGATTTATGAGCTAGCTGTTTCATTACTTTATGGCTTCTCTCACGCCATATTTTGCATACTGGCAAGTTGGTTGAATCAATAAAAACCAGTTGCCCTGATTGGTTATAGTTAATTTGCATTAGGAAAATTATGATTTCCAGTAAAAACTTAGAGTATAGATTTAAGCTGGAATTAAAGGATTTATAGCTTCCCAAAGTTGGAAAGTCTGCTTTGTGGTGTTGGTAAATATATTTGTAAAGGGCTTTTTTGTTACCAATATTAAATTCTTTTTGGAGTAGAACGATAGTACAAACTTCACTTACACAAAGACAGCTAGGGCGACCGCCAAGGGGCTTACAGTTTAGCTTTAAAAGTTGAATTATATCGTCAAAAAGACAAAAGGTAGTGACAAGATCAAAATTATTTTCAATAGTGGAAGTGGCATTAGTACGGGTCATAAGCAAAACAACCGTAGTAGTGCCTTTTTTGTTGTTTAGATCAAGGGTAAATTAGGGTTTAGAGGTTTCGTAATTCGGACTAAGACCTATTTTTTGCAGCCCTTTACCACAGAATGAGGTTATAAGCTGTATTTTTTACATAACTTTACCTTACCGTAAGTTGTTACAAAGCGGTGTATTAAAAATCACAGGCTTTTGATAACTCTCAAACCAAGACAGCTATACAATTAGCTTGTGCAGTGGGGACAACAGCTTCTTTTGCTCGTGAGTACTATTGTAAGTTTATATTCGCCCTTCCTTTCCTGGTGAGTTCCCAGAAGTGAGGCAACCGAAAAAGGTACAAGTTACCCAACTTGAACCAGGTACGAGAACCAAAATAGACATTTGGTAAAAGGGCAAACTAAAGGTAGGTAAGCTAAAAATCCTACTAAGGACAGATTTTCAAGATATATTTCATAAAAAGCAAAATCCCCCTAGAGAAAATGTGTCTCTGAGGGGGTACAATTGCTAAAGACGATTTTATGTGTCTTTACGGACTATTAGATTGTTTAGATAGATCGGCAGGGATTGCGAGGCTTTGGACGGCTAAAACAATCCTGCACTTCGGACTTGGGGCTTTTGCTGAATGCTTGCAACATTCTTGCCTTACGCCACTGTTCGACAAAAACCAAAAGCAAAAAAGAAAGAAGAAGAAGGAGGATTGGAACAACTAACAACAGGTGCAGTGCGCTCTTTGCAGAGGCAGTAACAGCCGTTTAAGTGTTTAAACCACTTTTCAATCAAGCAACAGAGCAGCGACAGAAAACAAATAAATAATTGCCCTGACCTCCAAGTAAAGGTAGTCAAGCAATAAAAATGTTTCCACCACTAAAATTGTGAGCTTGAGAAACAAACAACTGGCGGGTATAAACCCATCAGCGGTTAGTTATTTCTAAGTCTATCACACAAGTTAGGGTGGTGTCGCTGCTGCATGAAAAAAATTTGAAGTAAAAATAATTTTTTTTTGATACAGCATATGACCGTACCAGCAAAAAATAATCAGGGGCAGCATCAGAGTAAACCACGAGGTAAGTCACAAGCGAAGTTCGTGATAGGGCTACCACCTCAAGACCCAGTAGGAGCCGAGTTTACAGAGTTTTTCAACCACCCTTGGGATTTTATAGAAGCCAGTACCCCGCCACCAGGGGAAAGACCAGTTTGGCGGACAGTAAATCGGTATCCCTTGCAACCCCGGAATTTATGGGACAAGTATTTACAGCCAGATTTGCTGTTGGGTTTACGGTTTGGGTCGTTTACGAAATATTTTGTCCTAGACCTAGACCGCAGGGGTTGCTACCACCCGTTAAACAATAAAGAGAAATTTGAGGGGATACTGCAAGCCCTGCGAGAAAAACTGGGAGTTGAATCAACGGTAATAGTTCAATCAAGCGATAGTGGTGGTATCCATATATATGGTTTTTTACCAGAAGCAGTTCATAGTTACACCCTTGCGGTAGCCATCAAGGCAGCTTTAAACGCTAAAGGTTTTAGATTATTCCCAGGGAGACTAGAGATATTCCCAAATGACAAAGCTTGGAAACCAGGCAAACCTAGCAATTACCACGCTCACCGTTTGCCGTTGCAAGCAGGGTCTTTTTTACTAGGGCAGGATTTAAGACC
>JANNFJ010000323.1:0-5889 GCA_031379725.1 Calothrix sp. OTE_75_metabat_31 | reverse complement strand
GTTCCTGTGTTTGTAGCAGTTTTAGCATTAAGTTTATCGTTATATCTGAGTTGATGGGATTTTAAAAATTTTAGCTCTCAGCGCCTCCTAAGCAGTAGCCGGATTGGGTGAGAAGCACCCATCATAGCGGTACTCCACTGTGATGATGGGAGATGTCACAATATAGCAGTTCCCAGTCCGGTGAGGTACATTTGTAGGGGCGCAAGACCTTGCGCCCCTACGTTAGTATAAAATTGCTGTACCTCATGAGACCCAATACTGCGTAGGTTTTGCTTTAGATCCCCCCAACAAGAGCGATAAGTTGGGGGGCTAAAAGCCTTACAAAGTCCCCCAACTTATCGGGGGATAATGGTGGATCTATTTTAAGAAAACTTCAAAACCTACGCAGTATTGTCATGAGACCAGGAAACGTTATAAACAAAAAATCTCGATTCTTACGAATCGAGGATATTAATGCAAAACATGATTTAGGCAAAAGCTACTGAGTAATAAACCACAAAGACGCAAAGAACACGGAGTTAAGAAGATTTGGGAGATTTTTTGCGTCAGTTTGATTAATTTTTACAAGCTAATTACTATTGTGCTTGTTGAGTTGGAAATGCTCCAGGTCGAACAGCGACGCTAATATTTTGACCATTGCGACGCAAATCTAAACGCATATCCGCACCAATTTTGCTATCCTCGACAGCCTTTTGAATGCTGTCGGCATCGCTAACAGTTTGCCCGTTGAGTCTTTCGATAATATCACCAGCACGAATACCAGCAACGGATGCGGGTGAGTTGGGCAGAACCCTGCGGACAAGCACACCCTTATCGGTATCAACGTTCAAGCCGCTATTGGGATCTGAATTGATATTGTCCTTCAAATCAGGGGTTAAAGCCTGCATTTGAATGCCTAAATAAGGGTGTTGAACTTTACCAGTAGCAATCAACTGGTTAGAAATTCGCGTAGCTGTATTGATAGGTATAGAAAAACCTAATCCTTGTGCCCCTTGAATAATTGCCGTATTCATGCCTATAACTTCACCACGGGCATTTAATAGCGGGCCGCCAGAATTACCGGGGTTAATTGCCGCATCGGTTTGAATGTAACTAACACGTTTATCACCAGCACCGATGAGATTACTGTTGCGACCTGTCGCGCTAATGATTCCTGTAGTTACTGTATTATCCAATCCGAGAGGATTGCCAATTGCGATCGCCCACTCACCCGGTTGCAATTGGTCGGAGTTGCCCAAAGCCACGGCAGGTAGGTTATTAGCCTGAATTTGCACTACAGCAACGTCGGTCAATTCATCCTTACCGAGTACTTTTCCTTGAAATCTCCGCCCATCTTTGAGAACTACTTGTACTTTGTCCGCACCATCGACAACGTGGGCATTAGTGAGAATCCGACCATCAGCACTAATTATAAACCCTGAACCAGTACCGCGTTCAACTCGTCGCTGTCCTCCGGGAATTTGTCCTTGGGAACCAAAAAAGCGACGGAAAAAGGGGTCGTTAAATTCGTCGGGTATGGAAGCTTTGACTGTCCGGGATGCTTCAATTCGCACAACCGAAGAACCTACTTTATTGACAACAGTGGTAACATAATTGCTGTCAGCAGGTGGTGTTAATGGTGCAGCCTTGGCTGGAGTGACAGCTATGTTAGAAATTTGTTGTTGCTGTGTTGCTAAGTAGCCACCCGTCAGTGTCATTCCCGAACCGAGTAGCACCAACGATAAATTGAAGGCTGCTTTGCGCCAAGGTTTAAAATTGCTATTTTTACCAGTTGTATTGACAATTTCGGAATTTGACTCGCTGTTATGTTGGTCGCGTGGTTCGTTTAGCATTTGCAGTTAAGTAGTATTTGTAAATAAATTTAGTTACTTCTAGTGTAGATAGCCGTGATGGAGCTTTTGTTGCGCGGATATTACATTATTGTGAAGGTAGAGGCAAATAGTTCTTCTACTTTAGGGTATATATTGTGGTTCTGATGGGGCTGTTTCAGTATTTGAAACAGGCATATCGCTTTGGTTTGTTGCTGGTAGTCCCAGAGAAAGAGAGAAATAGCTTATACAGCTAAGTATGTAACGGGACGTAAATTTACTTAAAACCCTCTTTCCTTCTGCCTGTAACTACGACCATCCGAATTACGATTTATTCAACATCTTCAGTTTGTCCAAAATCGACTCGTACATAAATGTCTTGGAAATAAATTTCTAAATTAACCGAGTCCAAATTTAAAATAGCGTTTTCACCTTCATATTCCTTAAAAAGCCATTGCCCTTTGCTTTGCTTTGCATATTGTTCTACGGCAAAACTATATTGGTCGATTAAAATATATTCTTGAAAACTAGGAATCGAACGATAATATTTAAATTTATCCCCTCTGTCATAATTCTTAGCTGAATTAGAGAATACTTCTACAATTAACAAAGGATTGATAATTTTAGTTGTTCCGCTTCCTTCATAGACAGGTTTACCTTTAATAACCATCACATCAGGATATGTGTAGATATGATATTTTGGTATCCATAATTTAACGTCATTTATATATGTTTCATAATTCTGACCGTCGATATTATCGGGGAACTTTTTATAAAAATTGCCGGCAATTTTGTTGTGATTAGTAGTGCCCCCCGTCATTGTTTTAATTTTTCCATCTATATATTCGTTTCTAAATTCGGCTTTATCTTCTAATTATAAATATTCTTCAGGTGTGTAATAGCGCTGTTGAGTTTGTACAACCATGTGTTTTTTGCCTTTGCAACTTTGAATTTAGATATTAATTTTCGGCTAACCCTCGCTAATAAAATCAGGACGATTTTGCTGGTTTGTCTGTAACTTATTTTCTAATTTTAGCCAATTTTCCTGTTCAATTAAACTAATTAACTCATCCAAATTATCTCGATACTGATGCAACGAATTTAATAAAGCATCGCGGTTATATTTCGCCATCATTACCCCTAATTCCGGATTACCCCCACCCACCCTACTAGTATCACGGAAACCCGAACTAGCAAGATTTTGGGCTAATTGTAAAACTGACCGGTCGGTTTCATCCATACATGCTGCAATCAAGGCAGCGCTGACCATGACAGGTAAATGCGAAATCCAACTCACGGCACGGTCGTGTTGTTCGGGGTTGCAGTAATAAAGATTTGACCCCAGTTGCCGAACTAATTCCTCAACAATTGTAATTGCCTCCAAGGGGGTTGTGGGTGTTGGAGTTAATACATATGGTCTGCTAACAAATAAATTCCGTAAGGCTGCGTCGATACCACTGTCGGCAGTTCCTGCCATCGGATGACCGCCGATAAAGTTCTGCCAAAGGGGGGATGCGGCTGTAACTATCGGTGTTTTTACTGAGCCAACATCAGTAATGACAGCAGTTACAGGCAAAATAGTTATCAATTGCTCAACAGTGGGCACAATAAACTCTAGAGGTGTACAAATAAATACAATCTCTGTAGCAGCTAGTAAATTTATATCAACCGACGCGCAATCAACACAACCAAGGGCAATTGCCCTAGCACAAGTTGATTCACGCCGACTCACACCCAAAACACGATGACCGTGCGATCGCAAATCTAAACCCAAGGAGCCACCAATTAGTCCAAGTCCGAAAATACCAATATTCATCTGTGTTTTTAAGATTCTCGATTACAAATAATTTCTACATTTTTAACCAACACATGAAGTTGGCAAGTCAGGGGTAGCAAAGCATGAAGGTAGAGGAATTTTTAGAAAAATACGCCCTTGGTATTCGAGATTTTAGCGGAATAGACCTCGCTGAAGCAAATCTAAGTGGTGCAAAACTAACTGGTGTCAATCTCAGTCAAGCAAACTTAAGTGTAGTCAACCTCAGTGGTGCGAATCTCGACCGTGCCAACTTGAAATATGCCAAATTGAACGTAGCTAGACTCAGCGGTGCCCATCTCATCGATGCTGACCTCAAAGGTGCTAGTCTCAATGTCGCCAATTTGATTCGGGCTGACCTTAGTCGTGCCATACTTTGCAAAGCTTCTCTGATTCGTGCGGAATTAATTCGGGCCGATTTGAGTCGTGCGAATTTGCTACAAGCAAACCTTAAAAACGCCGACCTTCGTGAAGCTACACTCCGTCAAGCTAATCTCCGTCAAGCTAATTTGAGCGAAGCCATTGTTCGAGGTGGCTTTTTGACCGGGGCAAACTTGGAACAGGCAAATATGACTAGCATAGACCTACATCGTACCGACTTAAGCGGGGCAAACCTCCGCGATTCCGAACTCAAACAAGCTAATTTAAGCCGTGCTAATCTTAGCGGGGCTAATTTGAGCGGTGCAAACCTACGTTGGGCTGATTTAAGCGGTGCAAACCTACGTTGGGCTGATTTGAGCGGTGCAAAATTGAGCGGAGCGAATTTAAGTGGTGCAAACCTCAGTAATGCGAATCTAGTAAATACTAGCTTTGTTCATGCTAACTTAACCCAAGCCAAATTAATCAAAGCCGAATGGGTCGGTGCAGACCTAACAGGTGCAACTTTAACAGGAGCAAAACTCTATGCAACTTCGAGATTCGGTTTAAAGACCGATGGCATCACATGCGAATGGGTTGACCTAAGTTCGACAGGTGATTTATCTATCATCCAATATTTTACCTCCGAAGACTCACGAGATTTTTTCAATACAACTCCACCTACCATCCGCATTATCGTCGATAAACCCTTAGACCACGAAGCAAACTTTGCTGTAGGGGGTGCTTATTACCAAATTGCCCAGCAATATCATCAACTCAAGCAACCCCCCTGTATGGAGATTAGCCGACGACGCACTGTTTTTACTTTTCGACTTGATGATGATGAAACTTTGTTACCTACGGCTTGTATTGCTATATTGCCATTCAAAGATGCACAAGCTACTCAAAAAAATCTCATGGCAGTGGTAGAAATAATGAAAAGCGATGATAGCTCGAATGATGGGTCTGTACCGTTTCATCGCATCCAAAGATTTAGCCAACTGCTGGACGAATCACTCCAACATGCCAATACACTTAAAGAAATCAAAAAAATTTTAGCATTAGCAGCAAAGCTAAACTTCTTTCAAGCACCGACGCAAACTATTTTGACTAATTCTAGCGCTCAAAATTTAATTGTTTACGAACATCCCAATTTTGGTAAGCGCTTGATTAATCGTTCCGATATCAACGATCGAGTTTATGAGGATAACTGCGATGAAGCTGTAACACATACACCATTTTCGGTTAATTCGGTTATTGATTTTGTTAAAGGTTTCCATTATATCAGTCATTAGTTAGTTGTTTATATTTATTGGATAATGTGAAGGTTTGTAGTAAAGGCTTGAGTCCCTAAACGGGCTAAGTAACATTTTTAAGGAGGATAACTGTGCGCGATTCTTTCAATCGAATGATAGGTAAGACTCGTTACGTAGTTTGCCGATTATTCATACATTTAGCCGGGTCTGATGTTGCACCAATTTTAGGGGTGTTGAATAGTACTGCACGAGACGTAATGGATACTGACGACGATTTAGAACCTTTAGGAGAAGGGCTAGTTACAGTTTGCCAAAGTCTACTACAATACGACGAATATTGGACATCTGCAGCCAATGAAGGTGATGTATTTTGGAGTGAGGGAGAAGCTGGAGATTACGTAAATGAATTATTTACTGATTGTGCCGAGCGTTACCTTAGCGAACCCGATTTAGGTTCGATAAATAACCCTAACGAGCAAATGTCCGCACCTGCAACCCGCAATGTTGTTGTGATGCTAACAGCAGCTTATGAGGGAGAAGTGCCAGAGTTAGAATCAGACTTGTCTAATATTCAAGCACTTAAGGAAGGTTTAAAAGCCTTAATTAATTTACACTACAAACATAAATTGCGAGCGGTTCAAGTGCATTTTTCACC
>JANNFJ010000315.1:0-6255 GCA_031379725.1 Calothrix sp. OTE_75_metabat_31 | reverse complement strand
CCCGACTTTTTCAAAGAAGTCGGGGATTTTAGTTTTGATTTATCTACTTAGATAGATACCAAGGTAGTTGATTCAATTTTAAGATGGTTACCAAAAACACTAGCATGGCATTCGATTATTCTTTAGACTTTAAAAATATTAATTTCCGCGAGCATCCCGAATTATATCGCATTGGCAAAGGTGAGCAGGGTGTGCTTTTGGTAGAACCATATAAATCAGAGATTTTACCATATTGGCGATTTAAAAATCCAGAAATTGCCCGCGATTCGAGCCAAAAAATATATGAAATTTTTCTTGCTTATTTGGAAAAAGATGATTTCGTTGGGGCTGATATGGCTAGAAAATTTATCCAAATGGGCTACACTCGTGCCCGTCGTTATGCTAACCATAAAAGTGGCAGAAAATATCGAACTAATCCCCAAAAGGAAACATCATTAACAGCACAAACTCAAGCTCGACAAGATATTTTACCCTATGAAGTAGATACTATTAAAGCTGAATCGGCGGCAATTTTTAAAGAAAAATGGATGTTAGCAAAAATGAATGATAAATATCTTCAGCTTTTAGCGAAACATAAAAATATGTATGAATAGCAACAAGTGCTAATGGTTTTTGTCATTAATTCTGATGGGTAGTGCTTCGGCTTGCGCCAGCCCTTCGGGCTTACATCTTGCCCGCTTTATATAATACGTGAGCAAAATTACATCATACGCGAGCAAGATGCTCGCACTACTGGAAACCCGGAATCTTGAAGATTCTGGAGACCAACCAATATTGGCTATGTGGTGGATACCTGCGGGACATTTACCGTCTGTGGCAGAAGCAGTAGAACGATTGGAACATTTACGTAGGCATGGTTCTAATCCTTATGCTTTCCCGTTTAATAAGCCATTTTCGGCGCGTGATGCGGTCGAGTTTGAGTTACCCACTCCGGTTTTGATTTAAAATTATCGATCTGTTTGATTAATATTGTAGGGGCACGATACTATCGTGCCCTCAATACTGCTCGGTTAAGAAAATTAGGTAAACCCAAAACCTTGTAAGCGTATCGAAGCCGGCGAAGCTAGCCTACGGCAACGCTGCGCGTTAGCGTTCGCGCAGCGTGCCGCCTCGGCAAATTTCGCGTTTCTACATGCCTAGAATTACCACGAAAAATCCTTAACCGAGCAATATTGATCGTACCCCTACAAGTTGATGTGTCGATGGGATGATGTCAGCAATTGCTGATTGTTGCGAGAATAACCAAAAATCGATTGCTCTAACAATGACTAATCCAACGTTACCAAAAGCCTTTCAAAGCATTTTTGACGAAACCAAAGAACCGGAAGCTGTTTTTACGGCATTGCTTCCGGTACTTGGGGGAATATTAAAATGCTCGCGGATTTTTTTGTATGTGCGAAATCCGGACACGCAATTTGGCAAAGTACAAGCATGTTGGCGACGCAGTTCTGAGGTTCCCGATATCACTGACCGCGAATGGAAAAAGGAACCTGCATCGCTGGCTACTGATGAACCTTTGTTTGCAGCAGCGCTGAAGACGCAACCTTCGGTTTATGTCGAAGATGTAGAAACCGCGAGTCCGGATATTGTAGACCGCGAGTTTGAACATACAACATTTGGGCATCGTGCATTAATCCACGCGCACCTTTGCCAAAACAATCAATTATGGGGAATCTTGCAACCCTGTATTTTCGGTCATCCCCGCATTTGGTCTGCATTCGACCGCGATATTGTTAGTCAAGTTGAAAAGCAGTTAACACCCTTGGTTGTTAATTACATTAAACACAGGGAGCTAAATGTATACTAACTCCTAATCTACTCACTACTACCTATTCCGCCATTTCCCCTACTATGGCTATCTTGAAGCTTAATTCTGTATTCGTTTTTTTGTAAGAGCTTCTGAGTCACAAACAAAACAAATACTAGCAGTAAAAGCTGAATTTCCCACGGCGCTAGTACTAAGCTAATTATAAAACTGACTATTGCAAAAGCACCCGGAAGATAACCGATTTCATCGGTGCTTTTTTTAAAGATATAACCACTTACTAAACCAGTAAAAAGCGGTATCAAAAATGCCAAGGTCATTTGATTTTTACCTCTGAATCCATAAGCAGAAGCGTACAGATATAGTTATCTTACAGCTATCGAACGTAATTAGTCATGCAACTAGTGTAGCAAATTTTATAGGTTTACTAACTTTTTGTTACACCACATTACTTAAGACTACAAGGATGGGGATCTAGTTTCCGAATCCGTCTGGTATATTAGCGTAGCACTTAAAATTTACTTTGAACTCAATTAAACTAAATTTACTTATAAATTAGGGCTTTCGACTGATAACACGATGCTAAATATCCCTCAACATCTAGCTAACGAACTAAATCTTCAACCCTTTCAAATCCAAAATGCGCTGGAACTTTTTGCCGAGGGTGCGACTATCCCCTTTGTTGCCCGTTACCGAAAGGAACGTACTGGTGAGATGAACGAAGTCCAGTTACGCGACTTGCAAGACAAGTATAATTACTTAACAGAATTGGAAGAAAGAAAAACGTCTATTTTGAATGCGATCGCCGAACAAGGTAAGCTTACCACGGAGTTAAAAGCGAAAATTACAACTTGTTTGCAAAAAAACGAGTTAGAGGACTTATATTTACCCTACCGTCCCAAACGTCGCACTCGTGCAACTATAGCGCGAGAGAAAGGGCTAGAACCCTTGTGCGAATACATCAAATCCCTGAACATCAAAAATGGCCCCCTCGTTCCTTTAGAAGCAGAAGCAGTGAAGTATATTTCTGAGGAGAAAGGAGTTAAAACCGCTGAAGATGCACTAAAAGGTGCTGCGGACATTTTAGCTGAAGAGGTGGCGGATATTGCCGATTTACGGGCATATGTGCGGGAATATCTGCTCGACGAGGGGGTGTTTATGTCGCACATCAAGGACGAATACCCCGAAGGGACAACAAAGTTTGAAATGTATCGCAATTTTCAAGCGAAAGTAAGGAACATTGCACCGCATAATTTACTTGCTTTGTGTCGTGGTGAGAATGAAAAAATTCTTAGTTTTGAAATTGCTTACGACGAAGATACGATACTTTCGTATTTAGAAACGCAAGAAATTCGCGTTAAGCATCGTCCGATTCGGGCTTTTTATCAGGAAATGGTCAAAGATGCATTTAACCGCTTGATGAAGACTTCGCTGTTAAATGAGGTAATTGCCGAGAAAAAGCTTTATGCGGATATTGAGTCTATCAAGACGTTTGAAACCAACTTACGCGAGTTGCTACTATCAGCACCAGCAGGGATGAAGCCGACAATGGCAATCGACCCCGGCTTTAGAACAGGTTGCAAGGTTGCCATACTCGACGAAACAGCGAAATTTTTAGAATACCAGGCAGTTTTCCCCCATACGGGGGCACAACAGCGACCAGTGGCAGCACAAACGCTGAAAAAGTTGATTGAAAAGTACAAAATCGAATTGATTGCGATTGGTAACGGGACGGCATCCCGCGAAACTGAGGAATTTGTTGCCGAAGTGTTGCAAAATATGGAACGCAAACCAATAAAAGTAATTGTGAATGAGTCGGGTGCTTCGATATATTCTGCCAGCAAACTTGCAGGTGAAGAGTTTCCCGATTTAGATGTTACCGTGCGTGGTGCAATTAGTATTGGTCGTCGTCTCCAAGACCCCCTTGCGGAACTTGTGAAAATTGACCCCAAATCGATTGGTGTGGGACAGTATCAACACGATGTAGACCAGAAGTTATTGAAAAAAAAGCTTGATGAAACCGTCGAGAGCTGTGTAAACTACGTTGGTGTCGATTTGAATACTGCATCCAAAGAACTATTAACTTTTGTATCGGGGATTACGTCAGCAGTCGCTAACAATATTGTCGCTTACCGGGACGCTAACGGAGCCTTTAAAAATCGCCGTCAACTGTTGAAAGTGGCGAAATTGGGACCCAAAGCATTTGAACAAGCAGCCGGATTCTTGCGGATACGGGGAGGAGAAAACTCCTTGGATAATACTGCCGTTCACCCAGAGAGTTATAAACTAGTGGAAGCGATCGCATCTGACCTGAAGTTATCATTGAACCAGGTGACGCTGATTGCCGAGAACCTTAAAAAAATCGGTTTGAAAAAATACGTTACCGACAAAATTGGGGAACCAACATTACGTGACATCCTCAGCGAACTAGAAAAACCCGGACGTGACCCCCGTGAGTCGTTTAAATATGCCACTTTTAAAGCGGGAATTAAAGAGATTTCCCACCTAACCGTGGGAATGGAACTCGAAGGAGTTGTTACTAACGTTGCCAATTTTGGTGCATTTGTGGACATTGGAGTTCATCAAGACGGGTTGGTACATATTTCCCAACTAGCAGATAGATTTGTCGATGACCCCAAGAACGTTGTCAAGGTCGGGCAAGTAGTTAAAGTGCGGGTTATGGAAATCAACGAAAAGCTCAAACGGATTGGACTATCGATGAAAGCCATAAAATCGTAGGATAGGCATCCTGCCTGTCCGTTTCCATTTTACACGTAGGATAGGCATCCGACCTGTCCGTTTCGTTTCTACATAAAACAGGCTAGAAGCCTATCTGACGATATTTAATAATTTCTTTACAAACAGCCTTTGGGAGATTAATATACCCGACGATATAGACTTAATCATCCTTACTAAAGAGGTCAAAAACTATTGCATCGTTAAAAATAGTAGTAACAGTTGAAAAGAACCCAATTTTGAAAGCAGGTAAAAATGATGATGCCCACCTTATTAAATATATTAGCTACCGCATTAAGCTTACTTGTTGTTGATATCTTATTTCGCGGCGTAGATATTGCAAATTTTCCAGCAGCCTTGATTGCAGGTGCAGCGATTGGCTTAATAAACAGTTCAATCAAACCAATTTTATCGACTTTATCTTTACCTTTGAATTTCGTCAGTTTCGGGGCATTCTCGCTAATCCTGAACGGTTTTTGCTTTTGGTTAGCAGCAGTATTAGTTCCTGGCTTTGGGGTACATGGACTCGTATCATTCCTCCTTGCACCCGTAGTTCTTTCTCTAGGTAACACCCTCATCAACAATTACTTTGCGGAAAGAAGCCTGACATTAAAAGGCAGCACCGATATCAATAAAGCTCAACTTCCTTCTAACTAGTTATTGATAAATAACTAGTAACCCAAATTAAACCTTAAACCTAGCATTAACTAATCATGAAAGCACTTCGTTATATTCTCGGTCTTGTAGTACCTCCTTTAGGTATTTTTCTAACCTATGGAATCGGTCAAACCTTCTTTATTAGCATCTTGTTGACTCTTTTAGGCTGGTTACCTGGTAGTATTCATGCAGTTTGGGCAATCTCCAAGTACGAAGAAGGTCTTGACCGTCGCGGCACAATTTAAAAGCAATCTTTTTAGGATTGTAGGAATCATAAGTAAGTGGTTTTTTAGGAATCGGGGGGTGAAGTCAGCTTCATCCCTTTTATTTTTGGATAAAAAACGTCCAGCCGTAGGGGCACGATATATCGTGCCCCTACTATGTGGGGTTGGGTGAAGCGAAGCATAACCCAACATAACGATCCTAGTTTTTGTTGAGTTACACTTCATTCCACCTTACCTACTATCATGTCCACGTTAAAATGTTGGGTTTACGCCGCAAGGGAGAAGAGAGCAGGGAACACAAGAGGGAAGAAAAAAGAACTAGTTAAATGCAATTCGACCCGACATTTTAGGTTAGACGTGCTAATTTGCATATTTTTCTTGCGTCAGAACCATAAAAGAGCGCTATTTACGTGCGAGTATTACATAGGTAAAAATGTAATAATTAAAAGCAGATGCCAGGATTTACTTTTATGGAAAACGCAAACAGCATTTGGATTGTTACTGATGATACACCTCAAATATCGCTTCCTGACGGTGCAAAAGGCGGAAACGCAAGAGGTGGTAGCTGGGGAGAGGAAACAGCAACTCCTGGGGCAAAAGGTTCAGAAACTGTAGTGCAAGTAGATGCTGAAAAATTAGAACAGGAAATGAGCCGTTTTTTGTTGGTTGTGGATAAAGTTTTTACCCGTGCTGAACAGCAAACACAGGCTAAATCTAGGGCTGAATCTGGAATACAGCTTGATGAAATTGAATTATCTGTAGAAATTAATGGTGAGGGACAAGTGAAGCTACTTGGTAGCGGTGCAAAAGTTGGAGGCAAAGGAGGAATCAAGCTGACATTTAGAAGAAAAACTGATAGTTAACCCAAAATCT